>JANNAO010000263.1:0-24085 GCA_031384405.1 Verrucomicrobiota bacterium
GTGGTCGCGATCATTGGGATGCTTGCGGCTATCGCCATTCCGAATTTCGTTAAGAACAAAAACACCGCGCAGGCAAACTCTTGCATCATCAACATGAAGCAGATTGACTCGGCCATTGACCAATTTTCTGTGGAGAACAACAAGCGGGACAGCGATCCGTTCACCGAAGCGGACATCAAGGAATACATCAAGGGCAAGGAGATGCCGTTGTGCCCTGCGGGCAATGTGGCTTACCGGCTTGGTGGGACGATTGGAGCTACGGGACGTGTGACGTGCGAGAACGAAAGCAGCAAGCCGCCGCACAAGATCAAGAATTGATTTGGTTGGGTTGAAGTGGGTTGGTTGGTGGAAGCCCGGACATCGTGTCCGGGCTTCTTTATTTTTAGGCGGGAGGTTTTACAAGGCTGGCATCGGTGCTGCTAAACAGTCCCAGAGCGGTTGCAGCAGGCAATCAGTGGACACCAACCGCAATTGTATAACCCGCCTGCTGCTGTGTTCACACCGCACAACAGACAACAAAGTAAAACTATGAAGATCAATACATCCCGCAAAGCCGGTTTCACACTCGTCGAAATCAAGATCGTGGTCGCCCTCATCGGCCTCCTCGCTGCGATCGCGATTCCTAACTTCGTCCGCGCTCGTAACACATCCCAACAGAACGCGTGCATCAACAACCTGCGTATGATTGACGGGGCCGTTCAGCAATCACTGCTCGAAACCCCCGGCGCAGCACTTACTGCTGTTCAGGTTGGGCTGTACATCAAAAATGGAATTCCGACGTGTCCGGCCACCGCCGCTGCCTACACGGTTTTCGGCACTGGCGTTGCTGGTTCAGGACCGGCGTGTCCGAATCCTGCGATCAATGGTGCGAATCACGTCCTGCCGTAATTGTTAGTTTGATTTGATTCACAAGGCCCGAAGCGTTGCTTCGGGCCTTCTTCTTTGAAGATTCAATGATTGACGATTTTCCGATGATTCGGTAACTCGCTGGGCAGACAACGATCAGTTCAAACCGACGATGGAAACGATTCTCAAAACCGACAAGCTGCGTGTGGAATATTCCGGCGGTGAATTCCAGAAAGCTCCGAAGGTCGCATTGCAGGGGTTAAACTTGGAAGTTCGCGCGGGAGAAGTCTTTGGTTTTCTTGGGCCGAATGGCGCGGGTAAGACCACGACCATGAACGTGCTTCTGGGGTTTGTCCCGCCAACGAGTGGTTCGGCATCCCTTTTCGGCATTGATGTCCGGCAGCCCATCGCCCGTCAGCGCATCGGTTATCTGCCGGAGCTGACCTATTACTACAAGTTTCTCACCGCTGAGGAGATTCTCCGTTTCTACGCCAAGATTTTTGGTCTCACTGGAAGCGCGGCAGAGAAACGCATCGAACAACTCATCTCCCTCGTGGAACTCGGTCACGCTGCCAAACGCCCCATCAAAGGTTACTCAAAAGGAATGCAGCAACGCGTCGGACTCGCTCAGGCGTTGATCAACAATCCCGATCTGCTGATCCTCGACGAACCGACAAGCGGCTTGGATCCGCTGGGGCGCATGAAGGTTCGCGAGATCATTCAACGCCTCAAGAACGAGGGCAAAACAGTGTTCTTTTCGTCCCACGAGATGGGTGAAGTTGAAACCGTCTGTGATCGAGTGGCCGTCATCTATCAAGGCGAATTGAAGGAGGAAGGTCGCGTGGCTGACCTTGTCGCCAAACATCGCGCGGCCAATCTCGAACAAGCGTTCCTCAACATCATCGGTTACAAACCCGCTGTCGCACCATGAATACTGTCTTCGCAATCGCAGGCGTCGTCATCAAGGAACTCTACCGGCGCAAAGACTTTTACGTGCTGTTTGTCCTGAGCGCGCTCATCACCATCGCCGCTGGCTCAGTCAATTTCTTCAAGGACATGGTGATGGTTCGCTACGTGAAGGACATCTGTCTGCTGCTCATCTGGTTTTCAACAATCATCATCGCGGTCATTACGGCGGCGCGTCAGATACCTGCGGAGAAGGAGAGCAGGACTATTTTTCCGCTGCTTGCCAAACCGGTGTCGCGTGGCCAGGTGATTGCGGGAAAATTCTTCGGATGCTGGCTTGCGGTCGGCATTGCGGTTCTCGTGTTCTACGTGTTCTTCATCTTGGTGACGGCCACAAAAGGCGGCGATTGGCAACTCATGGCTTACGCGAAATCCATCGGCTTGCTGTGGCTGATGCTGGGAATGGTCATCGCGATGACATTGCTTGGATCGGTTGCGCTTTCGGCGGTGTCGTCCAACGCCACAATCTGCCTGGTCGCGATCATTGGAATTTTGTTTCTCGGCGAACATCTTAACAAGATCGCCCTGCGGCAGGATGAACCTGTGAAATCAATCACCTACGCGATTTATTACGTCATCCCGCATTTTGAGATTTTTGATGTTCGCAATCTGGTGGTGAACAACAAACCCATGCCCAGCCTCAAAGCGTGTGGGTTGGCGGCGGTCTATGCCGGAGCTTACGCAACCATGTTTCTCTATTGCACCTGGTTGATCTTCCGTCGGCAACGGCTCAACACATGAGGAACATTTCTACAGCATTGATGGCGGTCTTTCTGGCGACGCTGGTGTTCACGCTGGCGACGGCGGTGGAATCTGAGTTCAGAAACTCAAACACGACTGCGAGCGACGAAGGCGCGTTCACGAAGTTGCTCGGCGATGGACGGCGATTGTTCTCCGGTCAATCTGTTGAGATGGCGGATGTTTATCTGCACAGCGGATTTTATCCCTCCATCTTTGACAGTCGTGAGCCGGCGGCTGCGAAAGCGATTGCGTCCGGCAAGGATGACGACCACACCCATCACAAGCATGATGAACAGGGGAAATGTGTTCACGAAGAAGATCACGCAGCCCACCAGCACGATGCCGCAGGAAAGTGTGTTTCCGAAGCATCCTCCAGCGGGCATGTGGATGAACACGAGAAGGCGATGAGTTTCATGGATCAAACACTGGACCCGCTCCAGGGATTCATCCGCAACTTCCGGATCACTCAACACTCGCACCTTGAAAATGGCGAGGAGCGCGAGGTGTTGCCGTGGTTGAAGCTGGCGATTGAGTTGGACCCGCAGGCGGTCGAGACGTACGCCGTCACAAGCTATTGGCTGCGGAAAAACCTCAGACGAGTCGAAGACGCGCGGCATATTTTGCGCGAGGGGATCAGGAACAATCCCAAGAGCTTTGAACTACTCTTCGCAATGGGGATCATTTACGAACAGGATGACAAGAATGATTCGAAGGCGCGCAACATCTGGCTGGCGGCCAAGCGATTTTGGGAGCAGCAATCTTCCGAAGCCAAAGAAGCCAGTCTGGATTATTACGGGAAGATCACGATCAATCTCGCCCGACTCGAAAGTGAAGCGGGCAATTTGCCGCTCGCGATCCAATATTTTGAACTCACGAAGCTCACGTCGCCGAACTCCGACGCCATTCAGAAGCAGATTGGCGAGATCAAAAGCAGGATGACTGGTGCAACCAATGCGCCAGCGGGTAAGTTGACTCCTTGATGCGTTGCGGTTCAGCGGGACAGGATTCGCATTGGTCTTTCCACCGATACTTTGTTTAACTGTGCCCATGCAAGTCCGGCAGGCACAACTCAAACGCGACACCAAAGAAACCCGCATCGCGATCAAACTCAATCTCGACGGCTCGGGAAAATCCTCCATCAAGACGGGCGTTCCATTCTTCGATCACATGCTCACGCTGTTCGCCAAACACGCGGTCATGGATTTGAATCTCACTTGCAAAGGCGATCTGGACGTGGACGCGCATCATACCGTCGAGGATTGCGGCATCGCACTTGGTCAGGCGTTCTTGCAAGCACTCGGCGACAAGAAGGGAATTCGCCGGTACGGAAACGGGTTTCACCCCAAGAATCCGTTCACAGGCGAGGCCTACGTTCCGATGGATGAATGTCTCGCGCGTTGCGTGATTGATTTCAGTGGTCGCTCGTTTCTGGTCTGGCGCGGGTTGAATGACAAGGCCTACCGGAAACTCGCCAAGACCGAGTGCGGGCAGGACATGTCCAGCGCGTTCCGGTTTGGACTGGCGCGCGAGTTTTTCCAAGGATTCGCCAACGAAGCCCGCTGCAATCTCCATCTGGAACTCATATACGGTGACGAACCTCACCACATCGCCGAGGCTTTGTTCAAGGCGTTTGCCAAGGCTGCGGACGCGGCTTGCACGCGCGATCCCCGGATTGCAGGGCAACTTCCCAGCACCAAGGGCAAACTCTAGCCTTCGCTGAATAAACCCGAAACCCACCCGTCGAAACGATGGCCGACATGGACTATTCCGCCGCACAAGATGCAGAGTTGGTTCAGGCTTCGCGTACGGGCGACATGGTCGCGTTCGAGCAACTCGTCGCCCGGCATCGGGACAAGATTTACGCGCGAGCCTACATGATGATGCGGAATGAAGAAGAGGCCGTTGATCTTTCTCAGGAAGCGTGGGTGAAAGCTTGGCAGCGACTGGTGCAGTTTCAGGGAGACTCCAGTTTCACGACGTGGATGACACGCATCGTGATCAATCTTTGTCTGGATCAGCTCCGCAAACGAAAACGCCAGCGCGCGGAATCCATCGAGGCGATGGAGGAAGAATCCGGCGGCGTCGAGCGGCAGATGCCGGTCGTGATGGTGAATCCCACGGAGCGATTGGAGCGCGCGGAGTTGCGGGTGCGGATTGATGATGCGCTGGGGAAACTTTCCGAGGCGCACCGCACGGTGCTGGTGCTGCATGAGTTTGAGCACATGGAATACAAGAACATCGCCAAGACAATGAAGTGTTCCATCGGCACGGTGATGTCGCGGTTGTTTTATGCGCGACGCAAGATGGCAGTGCTGTTGCAGGATTTGAAAACGTCCGAGTGAAGAAAGAGTCGTTATGAATGAAGACTTACAATTGAAGTTGCAGGCTTATCTGGATGGCGAACTGCCATCAGGTGAGGCGCGAGCTGTGGCTGAATTGCTGGCGCGGGATTCCGCCGCGCGCGCTTTGCTCGCGGAACTCACGAACACCCGCGACGCGATTCTGTCTCACGAGGCTGACATCAAAGTTCCCGAATCGCGCGAGTTTTATTGGTCAAAAATCCGTCGCCAGATTGATCGGGAGGAGCAAGCTGCGCCCGCGATCAAAACGATTTCGTTCTCGGAACGCATACGGCGCTTCCTCGTTCCCGCAGGTGCGGTCGCCACTGTTGCCATCGCCGTGATGTTGACCTTTCCTGGGAACAGCGTGAACGGAGATGCATTCACTGATGTGGCGGATGCGGACGCATTCACCTATCACGATTACGAATCCGGGACGACGCTTGTATGGCTGGATTATCCTGATGAAAACATTCTTCCCGAATCTGAATCAGACGATACACTGGACTTGTAAATGAACTTCAAACGTCACTTGGCATGGGTGTGGGCTGCGATTGTCGGCGGATTGATAGCCCTCAACGCAGGAACGGTTGTCGCTGGAGAAGCCAAATTCGAGGCTCAACTGGTCTGGGGCACCAACGACGAAAAGCCGCCGAACGACGATTACAAGCCGGTTGATCCCGAAACCCTCAAGAGGATCGAAAGCCTTAACTTGAAGTGGAAAAGTTTCTTCGTCGTAAAAAAGGTGGAGTTAGAAACGAAGAACGGTGCATCCGGGAAAGTTCCTGTGAGCGATAAATCTTCCATCTCGGTGAAGCTTATCGAGGGCGACAAGGTGGAAGTGGTGTTTTACGGCAAGAAGGGCGAGGAATGCAGTCGCAGTGTTCAGTCACTCAAGACCGGCAAGATGCTCGTTCATGGAGGCAATGTCCCCGAAAACGCCACGGCTTGGTTGGTGACGCTCAAGCGCATCAAGTAATCCGGCCCGACCTCTTGGTTCTCTCCGTGTCGGAAAAATCAAATTGTGAATCGGCGCAATCTGCGTAACCTCGCGTCCACAATTTATGAGCCAAGTTCCATCCGATCTCAAATACGCCAAGTCTCACGAATGGGTGCGCGTCTCCGGCGACGTCGCCACCGTGGGCATCACCGACCACGCGCAGCACGAACTCACCGACGTGGTGTTCGTCGAGCTTCCTGATGTGGGTCGCAAGGTGAAAGCGGGCGAGGCCTGCGCCGTTGTGGAATCCGTCAAGACGGCGAGCGACATCTATTCCCCTGTGAGCGGTGAAGTCATCGAAGTCAACAAGGCGGCTGCGAACGATCCATCGCTCGTGAACCGCGAGCCGTTTGCAGGCGGCTGGTTCTTCAAGATCAAGCTCGCCAACGCAGCGGAAGTTTCAGCGATGCTCTCGCCCGAGCAATACAAGGCGCAGATCAACGGCTGATCGGGATCAGGTTTTGTGACTGCCGAAGACTTCGAGAAGATCGAGAAGGAACTTTCCCTTTCGCTGCCTGTTGCGTATCGCGAGGCATTGGCCCGACGAGAGTTTCAAAGTGAAGCAGCCGGTTTCCAGGAGTTCACCAGCGATGCTGACGAGATCATCGGGTTGAACCTTGAGGTTCGTGCAGACGGATTCTGCGGCGTGAAATGGCCTGCGAACCATTTCGTGATCGGCGACGACGGAGCGGGGGATTATTATTTTACCGACTTGAACCGGACGACGCCTGCCGTGTTTCTGGCCGACTACGAGTTGACGACAAATAAGAAGCGGCTCATCACCAGCGAAGGCTACGAAACGTTTGCGGACTTCATCGCTTTCATCTCGAAACTGGAGAGCGAGAACGATGCGGCGTTTGCCGAGGAGGAAGCCGAGCCGGGTTCAATATCGGCGAAGAAACCGTGGTGGAAATTGTGGTAGGATTCAACGCATGAAGATTCGACTATTCATCAAACCCTATTGTGGCTGGTGTCACAAAGCGACGGCCTGGCTTGATGCCCGCAGCATCAAATATGAAACGCTGGACGTCATCGTTGACAATGAGGCGTTCGCGGAGATGCGGGAGATTTCCGGTCAGACACTTGCACCGGTGATTGATGTGGATGGGGAAGTTCTGGCAGACTTTGGCCCCGATGAACTCGAAAAGTTCTGGGAGAAATTGAAGCGCAAATGACCACCGCCGATTTCAAACCGCGTCCGCGCCTGCCGGAATGGCTGCGCACCAAGCTGCCTACGTCCGACTCGTTTTCGCGCACGCGTTCCTTGCTGGATGAATTGAAGCTTCACACGGTCTGCGAAAGCGCGAAGTGTCCGAACCATTGGGAATGTTGGAGCAAGGGCACGGCGACGTTCATGATCGCCGGAGATCGCTGCACTCGTGCCTGCGGATTTTGCGCGGTCAGCACGGCCAAGCCGTTGCCGCTCGAAACGGACGAGCCGATGCGTGTGGCCGAGGCGACGCGGCGAATGGCGTTGAAGCATGTCGTCATCACTGCCGTGGCGCGCGATGACATGGGCGATGGCGGCGCAGATCATTTTCGTAAAACCATCGAGGCCGTGCGGCAGTTGAATCCCGGCATCGTGATCGAAGTATTGACGCCGGACTTTCTGGACAATGACGCAGCCATTGACTCCGTGTTGTCCGCCAAGCCGCACATCTTCAATCACAATCTGGAAACTGTGCGTCGCCTCACGCCGTCCGTGCGGCATCGTGCGACTTACGACCGCTCATTGAAAGTTCTCGGCAAGGTGAAATCCAAACTCGGCGCGGGCATCTACACGAAGTCTGGAATGATGCTGGGTCTTGGCGAGACCGAGGCGGAAGTGTTGGTGGCGATGGAAGATTTGCGCGCCGCGAACTGCGACATCCTGACCTTGGGGCAATATCTGCAACCGACGTTGAAACATCTGCCTGTGGTGGATTACGTGACGCCGGAGAAGTTCGACGAACTGGGCGAGCGCGGTCGTGCGATGGGTTTTGTTCACGTGGCGAGCGGGCCGATGGTGCGCAGCTCATATCACGCGGATGAGTTCACGCTGCCGCTGCAAAAGTAGTAGCAGGCATCTTTGCCTGCTGTGTAGGGCGGCATCTTGCCGCCCGGAAAGAGCGTGCGCTGTAGTTTGACTCGCGAACTTTCGAGCGTCTCTGAAATTGCGTGTGCCCGATCCGCCGGGCTGGAAGCCCGACTCTACGTCAGCCAAGATGGCCGACGCTACATGCCGTCAGGGCGGAGTTAGCCCGCCGCCGCTTTTCTGTTTCATCAGCAGCCAGAGCATCGCCGCGCCGAAGGCGAGTGCCACGAGCGTGATGAAGGTGATGAAGACGGTCTTCAACAGCTTTGCTTTCGACATGACATCGGCACTGCGTTGTTTTTCCGTTTCCACAAACAACGCGAATTCTTTGTCGAGCGAGGCGAGTGCTTCTTCGTCTTTCAATTTCAACGTGAACCAGCCAGAGGCGAAGCGATCCCATCCTGTCGGCATGTTCGTGAAATCATCTTCCTTGGCTTGAACAAATCCGTTACGCGCCCAGAACGGAGAGTTCTCAGTTGTCCACAATCGCACGAGGCCGTGATTGGTGGCGAGCGTCTGGATGCGTTGCCAGAGGGCAGGGCGGGCGTAATCAGCCAAGCCGAAATCTCCGAAGGCTTCGCTGTGAACGCGCGCGTGTTTACCGAGCATCTGAAATCCTACGCCGCCGATGACCTGGCCGGCTTCATCCGTGATAACTTGGAATTCAGTGAGTTGTTTCTCAAGGTTGGCCACGGAGAAATTCATGGAAGCCCAAAGTGTTTTGAGCGTGGGCAAATCATCGAGAGTGGCGCGGCGCGCTTGAAATTTCATTGAACTCATGGGCGCAGGGTAAAAGCCAGCGTGCCGGATTCAATCTTCAAATTGAGCGTGCGACCCGATCCATCAAGGCTCGAAGACGCGCGCGCGGTAGTAGCGCGGATTGCCCGGCGATACCGGTTCGCTCACGGTGGTCGTGCGGTTGGAGATGGGATAGAACGGCGCGTTGGCCGGGATGTTGAGCGCGTTCCAGGAGTTCGAGTTCAATAGATTCGTGGTGGTCTGAATCTCGACTGCGCGGTTCGCAATCTGCGGGATCAGGACGTGTGCGTTGTTGTTGGACGCGGTGATGTTGATGCCCCAACCAGATGCGGCGTTTGTGGGAGATGTTTTGGTGAGATACTCGAGATAGTTTTTTGCGCCGTCGTTATCGGGATCGGCGAGCTGCGCGGCGGCGGGCAAATTGGTCGAGCCGAAATAATTGGTCTGCCATGTCGAATAACTGATGTAGCTGGGCAGTTCGTTGGTGATCCAGGCGGCGAGCAGATTGACGGCTTCGGTGTTCACCACGGCGGTGGCGAGGGGCGGCATGTGGGCTGAACCCATGTTCGCGATGCGTTGGAACAGAACGGAGTTGGCGAGCGACCCAGGAACAACGACGCGGTTGTTCGTGTTGCCAGAGTTGCCTATGAGCGGCCCGTTGATGATGTCGTTGGCGTGGCCGGGAGTCGTGATGCGTCCGTCCCAAAGCGCGCGTGAACTGTCTGTCTGATGGCAATAGCTGCAATTGGCTTCCAAGTAAGAGCGCACGCGATATTCCAAACTGACGGCGGAGTTTGTGGCGTGAGCTAGCGCGCGGAGGAGATGATGGTTCGTCACGGAGTTGGAGAAATAACCCGCGAGGCTCAGTGCTTGAAGTTGATTGGTGGTGGTGCTGTTGTAGTTGAAATCGCGATTCAGTTGCCAGGTGTTGAAGCCGAGCGCAAAGCCGCTGCCGGGCGAGTGGCATTGGATGCACTCGGCGCGGCTTGGGTAACGCCAGACTTGGATGTTCGAGATCGCGCCGCTGCTGGTGTAGTTCGTGATGGCTTCGTCCAATCCGTTTTCTGCGACGAGGACGGCGTTGGTGGGTGGCGTCGTCCAGCGATACGTGACGCCATAGCCACCATTGGTGTTCGTGATCAGGAATCGTGTCTCAATGCGCCGACGGGATGACGGAACGCCGTTGGTGATCTCGAGTTCAAAGTGTTTGATCCAGACCGAGCCGTTTGGAAATGTCCAGTAGCCTGTCGGATTGAATGTCATGGTGAGGTTCGTGTTCGGAATGGAGAACCACCGCGTCTTGATGGCATTGTCAGACCAGAACGGCGTGTTGAGGTCGTAGGCCACGATGCCCGGAGCGACTCCCAGCGTTGCAAGATTCGTGAATGCGCCGGTCGCGGAGAGCAGCGTTGGGACGGGTGCGCCGTTTGTCGTGTTGTTATAGATGAAGCGTTTGATGCTGCCGTTGTTTCCGGCCTGAACGTCTGCGTAGAGCAGGTCGTCGTTGCTGGGATCAATGCCGAAGGCGGAGAGTCCCGAGACGTTGAAGGATTGGCCGTTCAGGTCATCCGTCATGATGAGGGAGTTCTCGGTGACGTTTGTCCCGGTGTGGTTCAACTCCCAGATTTTGCCGCTGACGTAATCTCCGTAGATGTAGGAGCCGTAGAGTTGCGCGTATTTGTCGCCGCGATAAACCAAGCCACCGATGATGGCGGCGTTGCCACCGCGCGGATATTCCAGCAAGTGCGGCGAATTGACGAATCCCGGTGCGACGGCGGCAAGCAGTGCGTTGTTTGTGCGTTGCCAGGAGCCTTCCCAAAAGTTCCAGCCGTAGTTTTTGCCTGCGGTCACGATGTTCAGTTCTTCAAAAGTGTTTTGTCCCACATCTCCGCAATACAAAGTTCCATCAGTGTCGAAGCTGAACCGCCACGGATTCCTGAAGCCTACGGCCCAAAATTCTGTTCGCACGGCGTCGGGATTCACTGCGTTGCCATTGAATGTGGTTGCGCCCACAAACGGATTGTTTGCCGGGACGAAATAATTCGTCTGGCCGAGCAGAGCACCATGCGGATTGGGCGGGAGATTTGTCGCGCGTTTGTCCACGTCAATGCGGCAGAGTGCTGAGAAGAAATCTTTGGTGATCTTTTGATCGTTGCCGTTTAGCCCATCGCTGTGACCTTCGTCAGCCAGTCCACAATAAAGATAGCCGTCGGGTCCGAAGTGCAAGTCGCCGCCGTTGTGGTTTGCGGAATCGTCCCGTTGAGCGAACAGGATTTGAGCCGTGGCGGTGTCGCCCTGGTTGGGATTTACTATCGAAGCTTGGTAGCGGGCCAGAATATTGTGACGATCCGTACTCGAATTAGTCGAGCCGGTGTAGAAGACGTAGAAGTATCGGTTCGTGGCGTAGCCGGGATGGAAAGCCATTCCCAGAACACCCTCCTCGCCTTCCCAACTCAAATTCGCGCCGACAGTCAGCTTGTTGGTCAGGCTCATGAACAATGTGCGGTTCGGGCTGGCGAGATTTGTGATGACGACAATCGCGCCGTTTTTTTCGACGATGAATAGGCGGTTGGTTTCACCGGGAGGCGACGTGATGACGACGGGCGAGGTGAAGATCATTCCCGCGAGCGCGTTCGTGGAGGTGAATCCAAACGTGGGCAGCGCGGACGGCATGTTCGTGAGGGAGGAGTTGGCAGCACGCTGAATCGGCCCGGCTGCGTGAGCCATCAGTCCTGTGGCAACCAACAGAACCAATCGCAAAACGAGCGATGGAGCACGATTGAACCGCATGTCTGGCATGAGGAGACATTGCCCACAATGTTCTCGGATGTCAAAAGCTCACACCGCACCAAAAGGATGATGGCGTGTGCCGCTATCTTGATGACCGCGCCGCCTGCACAAACGCTGCCGCCGTCTTCGTCAACGTCGCCCAGTCATCGTTCTCCAAAACTTCTTTCGAGATCAGCGACGATCCCGCGCCGACCGCCACGCAACCCGCCTTGAGAAACTCACCGATGGTTTTCAAGTCCACGCCGCCCGTGGGCACGATCTTCAGATGGGGCAGGGGAGCGCGCAGGGCTTTGATGTAATTCGGGCCGAGCGTATCAGCGGGGAATATTTTGATGAAGTCCGATCCCGCTTCATGCGCGAGTTGCGCTTCCGTGGGCGTGTAAGCACCGAGCATGATCGGCAACCCCGCCTTGTGCGCGATGGGCACAAGCTCGTGGCGACAGATCGGGCTGACGATGAATTGCGCCCCCGCTTCGATTGCCGCGCGGCACGTCGCCTCATCCAACACCGTGCCCACGCCGATGAGTGCGCGGTCGCCCAGTTTCGCGCTCGCCTCGCGGATGGCGGCGATGGCGTTGGGCGTGGTCATCGTGATCTCCACGGCGATGACGCCGCCCGCGACGAGTGCTTCGGCGAGCGGCACAGCTTGATCGGCGCGTTTGGCGCGGACGACGGCGATGATGCCTGGGTTCAGCAGTTGTTCGATGATCTGTTGCTTGGAACGCATGGCCGGGATGATGTGGAAAACAGCCGCGCTTCGCCAGTTGAACTTCGATTTCTCAATTGAATTCCCCGCTGTAAAACTTGCTACCAGCTTTCCATTCCCTAAAGTTCCCCGGTATGAATCTATTCTTCCGGATCCTCGTAGTCGTGCTTTGCGCTACCAATGTTGTTTTGGCCGATGAAGAAAAATTTCTCGTCACCTCGCGCGATCTTCCCGTGATTTTTAACGGCAAGACTCTCGACGGCTGGGTCAAGCGCGGCGGCAAGGGGACTTATGCCGTGGAGGACGGCGTGATCGTGGGCACTTGCAACGTCAAGGGTGGTGGCAACACGTTTCTCTGCACGGAAAAGGAATATGGCGATTTCATCCTGGAACTCGAGATCAAGGCGGACAAGGGCTTGAACTCCGGCGTGCAGATCCGCAGTCAAGTTTTTGAAACGGAAACCACTTACAACTTTGGAAACAAAGCGATCAAGATTCCTGCGAACCGCGTTCACGGTTATCAGGTGGAGGTGGATCATCAGGCAGGCCGACGCTGGAGCGGCGGCATCTATGACGAGGCGCGGCGCGGTTGGTTGTTTCCGCTCGGCACAAATTCTCCCGCCGGGCTTGGCTTCAAGATCGGTGAGTGGAACAAGTATCGCATCGAGTGTCGCGGGGCTTCCATCAAGACGTGGGTGAATGACATTCCTGCCGCCGATCTCGTGGACGCGGAGACTCTCAAGGGTTTCATTGGCTTGCAGGTTCATTCTGCGGACAAGCCGGAGTATCAAGTGCGCTTCCGCAACATCCGCCTCAAAGACCTCGGTCAACGTGCGTGGAAACCGGGTTGGAACGGCGTCAACTTCGAGAACGCCCACATCATCGGCAAAGGCGATTGGAAGGTCGAGAATGGTGTCATCCACGCCACGCACTCGAAGATGGACAAGGAGTTTGGCCATCTCGTTTCTGACGCCGACATGACCGACTTCACAATGCGCCTCAAATACAAAGCCATCAAAGGCAACAGCGGGTTTTATTTTCGCATCGAGGAGAAAGGTTTCAGCGGCGTCACAGGATTCCAGGCGGAGATTGATGCTGAGAAGGACGCGGGCGGGCTTTACGAGACGAATGGTCGCGGTTGGGTGCGCCAGCCCAGCGCGGATGACGTGAAGAAGTGGTTCAAGCCGCAGGATTGGAATGCCATGACGGTGGTCGCGAAGGGAAATCGCATCACGGTTTCGGTCAACGGCTACAAGTCAGCGGAGTTGTTGAGCGACACGGGGCGCGTGTCTGGCAAGTGCGCGTTGCAACTCCACGGCGATCAGGATGTGGAGATGTTCTTCAAGGACATCGAGGTTTTGGAATAGTTGGTGGAAATTGATCGTATGAAAATTAACAGCGCGAGTCCTCGGTTCGCTGGCGGAGTGCGCCCGTCCTTGGGCGCAGCAAGCAACACAATGCTGAAGGCGTCGAATTGTTTGACGACTTCTCATTGGCGAAAGTCGCTGAGGCCGAGGACGGCCACACTCCGGCTCGCGCTCACTCTGCTTCCATTGTTCACTCTCTGTTCCTGCGCTGCGCCGAAATCCGCCGCGCCCTCCAATCCGCTTGGCGTCCGCATCACGCAGACCAACGATGTCCTGCGCGTGGAACTCAACGGCAAACATTTCACGGATTATCACTTCACGAACGTCCCGCGCCCGTTCTGTTATCCCATCATCGGCCCCGGCGGCGTGGCGATGACGCGCAATTATCCGATGGTCAAAGTTCCCGGCGAGGAAACGGATCATCCGCATCACCGCTCGCTGTGGTTCGCGCACGGCCCGGTGAACGGCGTGGATGTCTGGACGGAGAAAGCCACCACGGGACGCATCAAACATCGCGGTTTTGCGGACATCGCTTCGGGAGTGAACGAGGGTTTCATCAAGACGCTGAACGACTGGGTTGCGCCCGATGGCAAGATTCTTTGCACGGATGAACAGACCGTCCGCTTCCGCGCGCCGACGAATGGTGTGATCGCGTTGGACTTCGAGATCACGATCAACGCCTCGAATGGCGATGTCACGTTTGGCGATTCCAAGGAAGGTTCGTTCGCCATCCGCGTGGCCGAATCCATGCGCGTGTTGCTGCCGATGAAGAAAGGCGAACCCGCCCGCGCCGGCAACGGCCACATCGTTCTCAGCACAGGCGAGCGCGACAACGGCGTTTCAGCCGCCGCCGCGAAGGACGCCAAGCGCGAAGCCGTCACTTGGGGCAAACGCGCCGCGTGGTGTGATTACTACGGGCCCGTGGACGGCAAGATCGTCGGCTTCGCCATCATGGATCACCCCAGCAATCCGCGTCATCCGACATGGTGGCATGTGCGTGACTACGGATTGTTCGCAGCGAATCCTTTCGGTCAACACGAGTTCGAAGGCTTGAAAGATAAGACGACTGGTGATCTCAAGATCGCCGCCGGTCAGAGCGTCACGTTTCGTTATCGCGTCATCATCCACGAAGGTGATGAGAAACAAGCCCGCATCGCCGCGCATTTTGATGAATTTGCCAAGACACAACCTCCAATCAGCAAGTAACTCAACCCTCAACCCATTCTCCAAATGAATCGTCGTCAATTTCTCAAAAGCTCCCTGCTCACCGGCGCGTCGTTGAGCCTCGCGCCCGCGTTCACCCGCGCACAATCCACCAACGTCAACGCGAAGATCGTTGGCGCGAACAGCGACATCCGCGTCGCCGTCGTCGGATTGAACAGTCGTGGCAAGAATCATCTCGATGGACTTTCCGGCAAAGGCGTTCGCATCGTCGCCATTTGTGATGCGGACACGGCTGTGTTGGATCGCACCACGGCGTTGCTCAAGGAAAAGCGCAACATCACGCCGAAGGTTTATCAGGACTACCGAAAGCTTTTGGAAGACAAAGAAATTGATGTCGTCACGCTCGCCACCCCGAACCATTGGCACGCGCTCGGCGGCATCTGGGCGGCGCAAGCGGGCAAGGATGTCTATGTCGAGAAACCGATTTCTCACAACGTCTGGGAAGGTCGCCAGCTCGTGGAAGCCGCGCGCAAATACGGGCGCATCATGCAGGCGGGCACGCAGACTCGCTCCAGCCACGCCATCAAGGAAGCCATCGAGTGGTTGCGTGCAGGCAATCTCGGCAAGATCAAACTCGCGCGTTCACTTTGCTACAACCGCCGCGACACCATCGGCAAGGCGACCGAACCTTGCACAATTCCGACCACGGTGGATTACGATCTATGGTGCGGACCCGCGCCCAAGGCGAAGAAAATCCAGCGCAAGAAATTCCACTACGATTGGCATTGGCAATGGCCGATGGGCAACGGCGACCTTGGCAATCAAGGCGTTCATCAAGTGGACATGGTGCGTTGGGCACTCGGCTACGACGAAGTCGCACCGCGCGTTTTCTCGTTGGGCGCACGGCTGGGTTACGACGACGACGGCACCACGCCCAACACGATGATCTCATGGCTGGATTACAAGGACGTGCCCGTGATCTTTGAAGTGCGCGGACTGCCCACCAAAGCTGGCGCGGACAAAATGGATTCGTATCGCGGACAACGCGGTGTGAGCGCGGTGTTCGAGTGCGAAGGCGGATTCATGATCTTCCCGAACTACACCACGGCCATCGCTTTTGACAAAGACGCGAAAGAGATCAAGAAGTGGGAAGGCGCTGAGAATCATTATTCCAATTTCATCAAAGCCGTGCGCAGCCGCAAAGTCTCCGATCTTAACGCGGACATCCTTGAAGGCCATCTCTCCGCCGCCATCTCGCATCAGGCGAACATCTCGTATCAACTTGGCAAAACGAAATCGCCCGATGAAGTCCGCGACGCGGTGAAGAACGAAAAAGGCGTGGCCGAAGCGTTGGGCCGCATGGAAGAACATCTCGTGGCGAACAACGTGGACTTGAAGAAAGCCACGCTCACACTCGGCCCGGTGCTGGAGATGAACCCCAAGACTGAACGCTTCACGAACAACGACGCTGCGAACAAGTTGCTCACGCGCGAGTACCGCAAGGGATTCGTCGTGCCGGAGAAGGTGTAGTGGTCACTGCTGAGGCTTACTTCTTCAAGCGATAGAACCTTGCTCCCGTGGAAATCGGATTGGTGACCATGTAGCTCCCATTCACCACCGCCGGCACTATTGCGTTTGTTGTCCAACTCACCGCAGACAGGTTCGTCTTGTATTCCAAAGTAAATCCTGTCGAGTTGGTCGGCCATGTCACTACCACGTAGTTTCCTGCCGGGAACAAATTCATCACCGGCGTGTTCTGCGTCAGTGCTGCCACATCCGCCACTCGATAGAAACGATACTTGAAGTTTTTTGCCGCCGCATCTGTGATAACCATCGGTGAATTGGTCGCAGTGAAATTAAGCAACACACTCCACGTCGTCAGATTCGTTGAAGCTTGCAGCGAGTAACTCTTGCCGATCTCACAGTACACACTGAGTTGGAATTTTCCGTCCGGCAAATACTGCGCTGAACTGATCCTCAGATTATCGAAGACAAACGGCAGACTCCCGCGTTGATACTCCTGCAAGTTGGTCAAGCTGTCATTGTCCGGGTCTTGCGCGGCATCCGACGCGTTGAAACGATTCAACCCGTTGGCAATCTCCCAATGATCTGGCATTCCGTCGTTGTCTGAATCCATCCACAACATGATGGCAAAACTCGTCGCGTTGTTGTTCGTGTCGGCATCACTGGTTACGTGGCCATCATCAGCAAACAACGTGTAGGTGCTTTCGCCCGGCGGTTGTGTCCCTCCCGGCAAGTCGAGCGCGACTTGCGCCAGCCGACCGGGTTCAAGCACCGGGACTGCGACCGTAGCGAGCGGCGTATTCGTGTTTCCAAACCGTCGAATTGCCAGCGTGCAGTTCGTGGCGGACGGCGCACCGAGGTTTTGCACTTGAACAAACACCCGCACCGCGCCGTTTGTCTCCGCGCTGTAACTCAATAGCGACACCGCCAGGTCCGCGCCGCCGATGCTCAATGGTTGCGTGTTGTTCGCCTCGTCAAATTCCGTGACCACATTCGCGGGATCGAGCTTTGCGTAAAGCACATGATTCGTTGCCGGCTCAGGCACCACCCAAAGCGCGCTCACGACGTTGGTGGCCGCGCCTTCCAACCATCCGGGCACGACGACGTTGGTGATCAGCACGCCGCCAGCGGCGGGATTGCCGTCATAGAACGCCACCACCGCGTTGCTCACCGCCACATCCCCGACATTCCGCACCGTGGCCGACAACGTGACTGCCGCGCCGGGCAAGTAGTTCTCTGCGCTTGTGGAAAAATCACCAGATGAGAGCGACACGTCTTTGACCAGCAATTTCTTGGTCACGCACAAATCCACCTGCCCCGGCTGCGGCACGTTCGTGATTGTCACCAGACCGCCACCTACCAGCGACACCGTCTTGTTCGTTTTGTAAATCACCACCTTGTTGTAGGCGAACGTCAGATTGCCCACGTCATCCCATACTGGGGCGAATGATCTCTCAATCGCTGCGTCCTCGAATAGTTGCGCGTCCTTGCTCCACGTCGCCGAGGCCGGATCATACACTGCGTAATGCGCGTCCGACCCGGCTTGACTCGTTTCCTGCCACAGCAACGCTAGATTTCCAGCCGGACCAATGGTCATGGCGTAATCGGAAAAGCCCGCCGTCTGCGAGTCTGCGCGGACCAGACTGGAATTCGTCGCGAAGTCCCGGCTCAACACTAGATTTGTTCCGCTCTGCCAGACCAGATAACTGCGCCCGTCCGGCGCGACCGACACCCGCGCGTTTCGATTCCCGTTCGTGTTCGTGGTGTATTGCGTCGCCGCGCTCCAAACGCCGTTGCTCCATGCGCGATAGAACACCTGCTGATCGGCGGCGTTGGTCAGCACGCCGTCCAAGTCCCGTGTCCACGCATAGACCGCGAGGTTGCTCACGCCCGCCAGGGATTGCGAAAGCCGATACGGGAGGTCTGCCAGCAAGGTCTGCGACGACGACCAGCCCTGACTGGCGGGATTCCACTCCGCCCATAACACCTGACTGCCCGCGCCGTTTGTGCCCATGAGCAGGTTGGATTGATTCTCCGTCCACGTCGCGAGCACCGTGCCATTGGTCATCGGGCCGCAGAGCAGCGGCGCATGATCGAGATACCCGTTGCTCGTCAGCGGCACAGGCATTGACCACACGCCGCTCATGGAATTCCACTTCGACCACACGATTTCCATTTGCGCCGCCAGCGCGTTGAGATTGGTCTGGTTGAAGTTGGTTGCCGCCACACGCTCCCACACCGCGATGGCATCCCCGTTGCCGTCATAAGCCACCTGTGGCGAGAACTCCGCCTGCGTGTTCGTGTGAATCGTTGCGGGCACGCTCCAGTTCGTTCCGTCAAACCGCGTCCACTTGATGTCCGTGAACTGGAGGTTGTTCGGGCTGCCGTTGTCCGTCACATAGAGCAGCATCAACTCCTGGCCGCGACTCGCCATCGCTGGCTCCGCGCCGGGGAAGATGTTCGCCAAGATGGTCAAATCCGCCTGCGCTCCGCCGCCAAGTTGTGAGGGCACGGGTGACCCCGACCCCACGAGCGATTGAGTGACCGTTCTTGATTCCTGCGGCCTTCCAAGCTGCCGGAACGCGTCCAGTGGAAAGTCGTTGTTGTGGTAGCCAGCGTTGAAAGCGGCGCACCAGACAATGTTGATCCCGCGCCGAACGCAAGAAACTGTTCCGGGCCATCCGCCAGATAACCCCGCGAAATTGGACTCACCGTTTCCGTATCCGGCGAGGCGACGCGTAACATTGCAATGCTTGGCGCACTCGCCATTGTCAGCGAAGAGCCTGACGCCGGGTAAGCGACATCCACAAACACATATTCCACCGGGCCGAGCCGCAGGAACCACGCTTGAAATTCCGCGCCTGCATAAGCACGGAACTTCACGTTTTTGAACAAGTCACCCGGAACACCAAAGGTGACGCTCGGTTCGCCACCCACATAAACGCGCAAGGTGATGTTCTTCGTCAGGTTGGGTTCGTAGGCGGCCTCCAAGCCCACCTTGCCCGTCAATTCCAACGTGTCGAATGTGAACTGCGGTTGCGTGGCGAATGTGATCTCACCCTCGACAGCGGGGATGATGTAAATGATCACCGAAACAGCCTTTGTCAGATCACCCAAACCCGGCACACTCGCGACAGTGCTCGACAGCCCGGGTCCAATCAAATCCGCCAGCCCCACCCGACCCAGTTCGAGTTTGGCTTGGATTTCACCGTGCCCAAAAATTTCGTTAAACGTGATGCCGTTTTGCCGCGTGGCGGTCCCGCGTGCCCCCGCTTCAATCAGCCCGGAGATTTCCTTGTCGCCGACGTAGAGTTTCATCTTCGGAGACCGCAGCAGCCCGGACAGGCTTGGGCGACGCCCTCGCTTGCCTTGTTTTCCCTCCGCGCCCACGCCCAAAGCTGCCTCCCAGTCACCATCCGTCACCGTGTAATCAAAACTGGCATTGCCCGCCACCTCGAAGCCAAAACGTCCAATCACCGGAAACGTGACCACGGTCTTTATCGCGGGATTGGGGAAATCGTAATCCAGTGCCAGATGCCCGTCCAAATACGTCGTGAAGGGCCAGCCTTGCGTGGTTAAAAATTTCAACGGATCCGGCATCGGAGAAATCCCCACGAAAACATTGAACGCATCAGAAATCTGACCGCTCGCTGGTACAGCCTGCACCGTGATTTGATTCCCAAACACATTTAGGCTCGGTTGAAACGGCGTTGCGCCCATGTTCAACGAAGCCACATACTCCGGCCCGCTGCCCGTCAGACTCGCCACCTGCGTGCCGTTCACCGAGAACCGCACCGAGCCGGGCGTCAACCCGTTCCAATTCACTGAGGCCGTGAAGTCGTTGTTCAGCGTCACACCGGACAGAAACAATCCCTTGAGACGCGGCTCAACCCGCGTGACCACCGGCTTGCTTCCCACCGGCGCAGGTTGCAGCAAAATATCCGGCATCGTCACCGCCGTGGCACCGGCGGGCGCGGGCACCGTGCCCGTGTAAGTGGCGTGACCGGCCTTGCTCACCGTCAGCGTATTGCCGCTGCTCAACAACACACTCACAAAGCTGAACAGTCCCGCGCCAGAACTGATCGTGCTTTGACCCGCCAGCGTCACCGTCGCGCCGCTCATGGGCGCGCGGCTTGCCGCATCCAGCACTCGCCCCGAAACCACGATGCCGCCAACACGCGTATCCACCGCGCAGAGGGGTGAAATGCCCGTGCTGGAGGCGGCGTACGCCAACAGGGGTGAAGCGATGCCGATAAGCACCGTGGCGACAACTGCGAGATGGTTGCTCTTATTCATTTCCAGGTTTTTCGTGTGCGGCCAGCCGGGTTTCCACCCATGCACGCAAAAGTCGCAAATGTTCCCGCACCTGCTGCCGCGCCAGCCGTTCCTCGTCTGCTTCCGCTTCGCCTTCGTACCGGTAAAGCACTGCGTAGGGAGTCAGCCAGCGCAACACTTCGCTGCCGTCGGGGAGTTGCAAACCGTTCGTCGTGGCAAGGTCTATCAATTGCGTCAGATTGTGCGTGCGCGGCGGGACGGCCCCGGCGAGGAACAACGCCGCCTTGAGCAGTTTCTCCGCTGCTTGCTGCGAATGAAAACCCACCATGGCCTCCGGCGCGGCGTCATTCTCCAACAAGCGATCCAGCACATACTCATCCTCGCCCGCTTTTTGGAGCAGACGACGGGCTTCGTCAGAGGCCGCCATAAAGCACCTTCCCTTCTCGCGCCACAGTGTATGCCAAAGTCCCCGGCACGGCAGCAGACTCGTGAAAACGTCGCGCGCTCAACACTAACACGTCCGCCCACACCCGCAGCGGACGCAGCAAGTCCGACAGTGCCACCATTTCATGGCGCGTGGAGCGCGGTGGTTCGGGCAGCACCACCATGAAATCCACATCACTGTCAGGGCGCGCATCACCGCGCGCCTGCGAGCCGAACAGGATGATGGTGGCATCGGGCCGCGCGGCGTGCAGGCGTTCGGCGGCTTGTTGGACTGATTCTGGCGTTGTCATGCGTTTCAGTATAATCGAGAGTCCGTTCAATTTGCGAAAATAAACCGCCCGGAGTCTTCGACCGGCTCCGCCAGCCTACTGGCACCGGGCAGTTTGCGGTTGCGTATTTGCCCCGGCCAAACTCGCGCCGGGGTCAGGATGGCCGCCGGGTCAGTCCCGACACCGCCTGGCGTCGGGGTTGAGCTGAGGGCAAGACGGAACGGAATCCTATGTTGTTGTTCCTGTTCGTCGGGTTGTTGTTGTTGCGGTTCGCCGTCCGGCAGTTGATCGCGTTGTTGTTCCAACTGCCGCCCCGATTCACGCGGTTCGAGCCTTTTGGTTGCCACCCCAAATCGTTGCAGAATATGTCCCCGGAACGCCCCGCTCTCCGCTGGCAGCACGAACGCCAGCAACGCCTGCATCCGCTGCTGCAAAACCAGTTCACTCCATTCACCGCGCAAATGCGCCGCCTCATACCGCTGGAACTTCTGCACAAACCGCACCTTGCTCCGCCGCGCCAATCTCACCGTGCCGGGGAACAGCCGATAGCCCAGGAAATCCATCCCGAACGCCGTTCGGTTGATGGCTGTGTTGCCTTTTAATTCCAGTTTCAATTCCGCCGCCAGAAAAGCCCGCACCTGCTCGAACACCGCGCGCAGTTCCGCTCCGTTCTCGCCCCACACCACGAAGTCATCCATGTAACGCACGTACGCTCCACGCTTGAGCGTCTCCTTGAGAAACCGATCCAGCGGCGCCAGATAAAAATTCGCAAAATGCTGCGAGGTCAGATTGCCAATCGGCACGCCGCGTCCGGACGTGGTCTGGTAGCTCGCGAGAATGCGATCAAACACACCCAGCAACCTCGCGTCTTTGAACTTACGCCCCAACAACTCCCGCAGCGTTGCTTGATGGATCGAATCAAAATACTTGCGGATGTCCATCTTCAGAAACCAGCGATGCGTCCGGGCATAACCTTGCGCCCGTTCCACCGCCAGCAACCGTCCCTTGCCCTTGCGACACGCATAACTGTCAAACACCGCCGCGCGTTCCAACACCGGCTCGCATACGTTCATCAGCGCATGATGCAACACCCGCTCGCGGAAGGTGGCCGCGCAAATCAGCCGCTCCTTGGGATCAAGCACCTTGAAATAATGGTAGTCACCCACAGGCACATTGCCCGACAGCAATTCAGTCTCAAGTGCTGCGAGGTTTTCATCCAACCGCTCCCGGAACGCCAGGCAATCCGCCTTACCGCGCTTGCCTTTCGCGGCTTTCCAGAACGCCAGCCGCAGATTTTCTGCGTCTGCGATCTTCGTCATCAATTGTCCGTGTCGTTTCATTTTCTATCCACCGGAGCGCCGGTCTGCGACCGGCTTAAATCATCCGAAAAATCTGCACCGTTCAAACAGAAACCAAAAGCGAACACCCACGTCGTTTGTTCACGCAAAGCCGACGACACGTCGGCGCTCCTTGCGCGCCTTATCCGGGTACCGGGTTAAAAACCATCCGCTCCAACACCGCCGCGCCGTATTTCTCCACGCGCGAGTCACCCACGCCTTCGATCTCTTTCAATGCCGCCTTCGTATTTACCCGCTGCTTCACCATTGCCGCCAGTTGTTCGTTGGTGAACACCACATACACCGGCACGCCCTCTTGCTCTGCCACGCCTTTGCGCCACTCCCGCAACCGGCTGAACACTTCAAACTCCTCCGGCTTGAGCATCTCTTTGTAATCCACCTTGGGCAGCCTGCTGCCCGGCGCAGCGATGCCTGCGGGCGCACTTTCCAAATACTCCACGCAAAATGTCCAGAACGAGTTTTCTCCGTCCGATACGAACTCCTTCTTTACTGCCAACACCCGATGCGAACGCAGAAAGGAATTCATCTCCACCTCGGGCACAGACAAATTCTTCACCGGCAAAATAAACAGTTTCAGTTGCATCAAAAAAATCGACCGCTGCGCGGGCTTCTTATTCCAGTAACACGTCTATTTCATTTTTACGCTCCGTGTTTTGCAACGGTGAATCTCCGCTCATCCTTCGCTCCGATTCCACCGCTGCAAACACTCCGCTTCCTGTTTCTGCTCTTACTGACCTGGGGGTAGAACCGAACGGAACCCTAAGTAGATGTTCCCGTACGTCGGGGTGAGGTCGTTGCGGTACGCCGTCCGGCAGTTGAAAGCGAAGCCGTTCCAACTCCCGCCCCGATACACGCGGTACGAGCCTGACACGGGTCCACGCGGATCGGTCTGCGATGCGCTGCCATAGCTTCCATACCAATCCCAACACCACTCCAAAACATTTCCCGCCATGTCGTACAGCCCATACCCGTTCGGCGCAAAATAACCAACAGGACTCGTGTAGGGCGTGACTCCATCGTTGAACGTCGGATGATAACCTGTGTTGCTCAAATCGTAGGTGTAACACAGACAACTGTAATAATTGGCTTGGCTTTCAGTAATCGTGTTCCCCCACGGAAACCGCTGACCACTCGCTCCGCCCCGCGCAGCCTTCTCCCACTCAGCCTCCGTCGGCAAACGGTAACCTGTGTTCCAGTTCACATACGGCGCAACCGCTCCGCTCCGATACCTCACACTCAACCCAGCATCCGTGTAATACGCCGGTGTCCGCCCTTCCTTCTCACTGCGCGCATTGCACCACTTCACACAGTCATACCAACTCACCGTATGCACTGGATGATTCGCCGCTTTGCCCAAACCCGCATTGTCAAAACTATATCCATGCGTGATCGCCCATTGATAAACATCATCCCATAACACCTTGGATACTTCGTATCTGTCCATGTAAAACGCAGACACGTAA
>JANNAO010000309.1:0-12701 GCA_031384405.1 Verrucomicrobiota bacterium
TCACGACGCAAGCATGGGAACTAAGTTTTGAGGCCACTGCCGCATTGCGCCGTATGCGCCGCCGCCCCTCAATCGTCGCTGCCTGCTTCTCTCAAGCCGAACTCTGGCCCTGATGTCTTCCTATTATACGAGTCTCAATAACTCGAAGCCACTTATCATGCTGGCCTAAACTTTGCCCAGTAAACACTGTGATTTATCTCGACCATAATGCCACGACGCCAATTGCGCCTGAAGTGCGCGAGGCGATGCTGCCGTACCTCACCGAGGAATGGGGTAATCCATCCAGCAGCTACAAGTTTGGGTCTAAGCTCAAGGGCGTGATTGAAACCGCGCGGGCACAGGTGGCAGAACTTATTGCCGCTCCTTCACGCGATGTGGTTTTCACCAGTTGCGCAACTGAAAGCAACAACACTGCGATTCATGCCGCGCTCAAGGCCAATCCGCAGAAGCGGCATATCATCACTTCTGCTGTCGAACATTCTTCCGTGCTGAATTACTGCATGGCGTTGGAGAAGGAGAATTGTCGCGTAACGTATTTGCCGGTGGACCGCGACGGGTTACTCAAAATTGCTGACCTTGAAACCGCCCTTACCGACGACACCGCGATTGTCTCATTGATGTGGGCGAATAATGAAACGGGCGTTTTGTTTCCTGTTGAAGACATTGCGCGCGTCTGCCAAGCGCGAGGTGTGTTGTTCCACTGTGATGCCGTGCAAGCGGCGGGCAAGGTACCGATCAATGTTTCAACGTTGCCGGTAGATTATCTCTCCCTCACGGGCCACAAGTTCAATGCGCCGAAGGGCGTGGGTGCGCTCTATGTCCGTCGCAAGTCCCCGTTCACGCCCTATCTTTACGGCGGACACCAAGAACGGGGTCGGCGGGGTGGCACGGAGAACGTTGCTCTCATTGTTGCCTTGGGCAAAGCTGCTGAATTGGCCTTAAAAAAACTTCCAGCTTACGACCTTACCGTCCGCCCGTTAAGAGATGCGCTGGAGGAAGGCATCCTTGGCTACCCTCGCCCACCAGTCGCGCCGAAATTGGATGAAGGCAGATCGGATGGGAGAGGGGCTGGGGGTGAGGGCATTCCCAACACGGAGTTGAACGGCCACAAGACGCAGCGGTTGCCAAACACCTGCAACCTCACCTTCCACGGCATCGAATCCGAAGCACTGCTGCTGTTGCTGGATCAAGCAGGCATTTGCGCGTCGTCTGGTTCCGCCTGCCTCGCCGACTCCGATGAACCATCTCATGTCGTGAAGGCGATGAAGGCGGAGTCAGCGGCCTCCCGCCAGATGATCCGCTTTTCGTTGGATGAGACGAGCTCGGCGACGGAAATTAAAAATGTGTTGAGCGAAGTCCAAGGCGTGGTGAAGCTGTTGCGCGGATGAAACCAAGATGAAACTTCCCGCCAACACCGTCATCGTCCGCGAGAAGGTGACGCGCTACCTGCTCGTGCCGCAGGCGCGGGGCGACAAGTCGGGGTTTCTGGAACGTGCCGGTTATACGCCGGAAGACGCCGACCAATTGCTGTTGGACTTGCGCCTGCAACTGATGCTGGACGCCGTGTCCACCAAATCCGATAAGTTCGGCCAATACTACGAGATTCGGGGCAATTTGACCGGGCCAAACGGAGCGACTCTGGCGGTGCGCACGATTTGGATGACCGAACACTTGTCGGGCGTCACCAAGTTTGTTACACTGCTGCCAGACAAACGAAGAACGTGATGAAGTTTGAACTATACACAGACATGGTGCTGACGCGCGACCTGCCCGCAGAACGGCTGAAGCGCGGCGACATCGTCAAGCTGGTGGAACACCACGTCGCCCGCGACGGTGAGGACGGCTACAGTGCCGAAGTGTTCAACGCCCTCGGTGAAACTCTCACTGTTATCACCGTGGCCGAATCGGCGCTTGAACCACTCCGTGAAGATGAAGTGTGCTGCGTGCGGGCGTTAGGATAGGACCGAATCCCGCCCGCTGCTTCCCGCTATCCTTCCAAAACTGTCGGGTCATTCCGGTTTACAGTTTGCCTTGCAAGCGCAAGGCGGCTTCAGCTTTCTTGAACTTCTGGTGAACGAGACTGCCAACGTCACGCTGGAGCAAAAATCATCAAATACCTTCAAACCGATTCGTTCGATGCCAAGCCAGATGAATCGGGTCTGGCCAGAGTTTTGTATCGGAGGGGAGAAGAATTTTGTGGCCTTCCAGCGACTTCAACAGCAACGCGTCAGTTCCAGATTCGGAAAACTTTGTCGAAGCTACGCGCACCCGGTAGTCGTCACCGAGCGTCCAAAGTCCGATGTCGAAAAGCCAGTGCGCGTTCTTGCAGAGCGCAATGCCGTTGCGCGGGTCGTTGTTTCTGCTGTCAGCGAAACGGTGGATATGAGCGGCGTCAACTATGCTGCCACTCGTAATTGTCACAAGACGGTAACCTGTAAGGGCGCATGTGTAGTTGTAATCTGGAATAACCGTGAGTCGGAATCTCGCCTCCCGGCCCTGCTCAACTGCGGCCAACCGTTCGACGGCTTCGGACTCGCGAAGAACCTGCGCTTTGGAAGGAACAGGGATACCCAAGAGGGCACTCAGTGCTACCTGTTCTTCATCTGAGAAGTATTTCCCAAGCACTAAACGCCGGGCTTGGTTTCTAAATTCTTGCTCTTGGATACATTTCAGGAAGGAACTATCGAGCTTGGCAAAGGCCGTGAGTTTTTTGTCTGGCGATGGTTTTCCTTCTTCTGTGAGCGCCGTCCAGAAACCGCCTGATTTCAAGTGATGAAACGGCATCCGAATTTCTGGCCGCTGTGTTCGACGCGAGGCAACAACTGTCCAGTAAGTGCAGAACCGAAATGCCAGTTCGCCGGTGAGAGCTAAAATCTCGTGCTCCAGAAATTCTTCCTCCACCAAATCTAAAACGACAAGGAGCAGGAGCGGTTTATGTGGAGCGGGATCGCCCCGGGCTTTGTCCACCTTCAGCGTGGCGATTTGTTTGAGCCAGTACGCTTTGATGTCCACAATTGTCAGTTACGTTGTGCTGTTTCCTCTTGAAGCTTGAGCAGGCGTTTCAGAAGTTCGCGGCGACCTTCGATTTTGAGCGGGCCAGGACCGTCGGCCCCATTCTTCCGCTTCATGTCACGGTAGCCGTTGGCGGGGTCACGAAACTCCATGAGGGTTTCGCGAAACCCGAGCAGATGTTCCATGCGTTCATCGCCGCTTTGCAGCAAACCTTCGCTGGCTTTGTCCTTTTCAACCACGGTGCAGGTCCAGCAACCAAAACGGGAATTGCCGCAGGCCGGTGTGCTGGTATCAATTTGGATCGGACATTCGCCACCGCCAGCAGCATTATACAATTTGTAGAGTTCACGGTTTGATCCGCCCCACGCCGCCGGGGTTTGGAGCAAATATGCCCAGACTTCCTCGGTGGTTAGAAACTGGATCGGGTTTGAAACCCAGACTCGCGGAAGATCAGGATGGCGGGTAAGGCCGTTACGAGTCTCACGTCCGGCCAGAGTTTGGGCGCGGGTGGCGCTTTCGGCGCGGCGGGCACCCAAATGGAGGATGGCCTCGCGCCAGCGTCCCATGCGTTGCTCGACGAAGCGAGTCACCGGATCAATCTTCATTCGCTGCGTACACCAGCGAAAAGTGCGGTTCGGTGGCGGATAACCGCGCCCGATGATGTTGACCCAAAAGCTTTGCTCGGGAGGAGGGCGGAGCAGGTGGACTTCGATGTTGAGGTTCTGTTCGGCAGAACATTTCCGCATCTTGGCCAATGATGTCTCAATCATCTCAACAATGGCCGGTATCTCGACGCGGGTGTCGGTGCAAACAATGGCAATTTCTTTTGTCCGCTGCTCTTCCGGAATGGATTGGACAGCATCAAAAATAAGATGTGCAACCAAGGTGCTGTCCTTGCCACCACTGAAGCCGACGAGCCAAGGACGCTGATCTGCGAGATATAATTCTCGGAGAGAGTTTTTGAGTTCAGAGATATTAGCCGACGCCATGAGCGCGGAGTCTGCGAAGTTCGCCATGCCATTGCAATTCAGAAGGAGGAAGCTGGAGCATCACCGAGTTGACGCTGAAATGTCTCGTTTGAAATTTTACCCGAGGTTAAGAGATGGACTCGGCCTTGCAACATGCACATCCCGCTCCTACAGAGCTTGGTGTCGTGGCCGCCGTGTTTCTATAAATATGCCACACCTCTGGTGCTGGGGTTAGTAGGGCAATGGGTGAATGGGTTTTTGGATGAGTGGATTGTTGGATTCCATCTGTGTTTATCCGTGTCCATCCGTGTCCATCCGTGGTTGAGAGTCACTGGAAAGTGGATTGTGGACAGAGGTAGAACTGCGCCGTAATGGACTGGTGGCGATGAGCAGGCTGCGTTGGCGCATCTTCTCCACAATCTCAAGCTTGCGGGCGAAGGGGAGTGCTGCCAGACGTTCCCGTGCCGCGCGTTTTTGCTCAATGATTTGTTTTAGTAACGGGATCATTCGTTGGTGTAGTTATCCTTGAACCGCCCCCATTTTTCAAGCAACCCGTGCCGTGCGATAATCTGCTCCAGCTTGTCCACGTTGAGACAGTTGCTCTCGCGGAATTGCGTGATGCGTAGCTTATCCTTGGCACGTCCCGTTTTTAGGGCAATGGCGACGAGGTGTTCTGCGGTCATCACCCGGGTGGAAATGCCATCCACATCGGTCTCGATGGCCTCGGCCAGGGCTTCCTCCTCCAGTGGGCTGCCGGGCGGTAAAAATTGTACGGGCCAACCTTCAATCATGAGATGTTCATTCTCGATCTTTCCTAGGTGTGGTGGACGCGTCAGATAATCGTAGATCGGGGCGAGCGTGACCAAGGAACTGCCCGGCATGTTTTTGAAGGAGATAAAAACATCAAGGTCGAAGGTGGCGACAGGTTCAAGATAAAATGTTGCGCCTATTGCTCCGCCGATTGCGTATTGTCCGATGACTCCATCGCTGACCATCTGGTTGATGACTTGCAGTGTGGCTTTCATTCAATGCCTTCGATTGACCGCAGCAATTTAGCGTTCGGATTGCGATGAACCAAGCGGCAATTCGGTCAAAAAAAAGTGGGACAGTGAGTCTCGCCTGTCCTTCCGTTGAGCCGGAATCTTTCGGGAACTTGGGCGAGACGTCCGCCGTTTGGACCGGCAAGATGCCTGTCCCACTATTCACACCCTGAATTCCGCCACCACGCCGCAATGACCAGATGCCGCTGTGCTGGATGAGGTGCCGGACGGGAAGGGTGGTACTGTTTACTTGCTCGCCAGGGTTTCCAGTCGTTTCAAACTGAAAACATCGCCGCCTCGGAGGAAGAAGCGAGTGATCTGTTCGCGTAGCTGGCGATAGAGTGCAGGATCGGTTTGGGCGAGTTGCACCGGTACATCCCGGCGGGCAAAACGGACGAGCGCGGCGAGTTCAGCCCAGCGTTTTTGTTTTAGGCAGACGTCCACTTGGGCTGGATCGGCCAGCAGGGCGCGGGCGGTCAATTCTTCTTCGCGGGCATTCATGGTCAGGTTTCCAAAACGTCGAGATCGGAGGAAGTGCGTCCATCCATACCTCCAAACAAACAGGCGGCTGATCCGATGAGGCAGAGTCGAACAGGTGAACCTTCTTTGCCAAGCGCATTGGCAAGGTCGGCCAACACCGCTGACCACGCTTCACCGTCGAGTTGTAGTGTCATGGACATTCAGTAAGCGTCTCCATCCTATCCAAAACGAACCGGTGAATCAAACCATCACTGATGGCCTGAAAAAGTTGATGGTGGATCGAGTTGAGTTCTGGAAATAGAGCCGCAGATGATATGCCGCACCTACGGAGCTTGGTGTTGTTGTAGCGTGGGTTCTATAAATATGTCGCACCGCTGGTGCTGGATTCTTGGGGCAAGGGATGAATGGATTTTTGGATGGATAGATAAAACAGTCTGAAGTCTGAAGTCTAAAGGCTAAAGCTGGGAGTCCCGCGGTTGAATCTGCGTACATCTGTGTCATCTGCGGTTAAAGTTGGGGCGTGATTGAGTTTTGTGTCTCTTGTGCCTTTTAGTGGCAATACAATTGGCGAACTCACACTCGGAACTCCGCCACTACGCCGCAGTGATCGGACGCGGCTGTGCTGGATGAGGTCACGGAAGCGAAGGGCGGTTGGCCGATGATGTTCTGGATGCCAAACACGCCGCGTCGTTCGATGGTGGCTTGCCGCAATCCCAGCTTCAGCGGACGCGAGACGAGTAGGTAATCTATCTGGTTCAATTCGTTTTTGTATTTGTAGGTCCAGCGTTCTTGCGCGTTCGGGAATTGCACGGCCAACACATCGAACAGATTGGCGATGGTGAGCAGCGGTTTCAGCGCGTTGGAAGTTGGGTCGTCATTCAAGTCGCCTGCCAAGATGACGAGGTCTCTGGCGAGGTCGTAGTTGCGGAGGATTTGCGCGAGGCGCACGGCTTGGCGACGGCGTTTGGCGTCGTTGCCTTCCTGCGTGCCGTAACCCTGGCTCTTGAGATGGTTGCTCAGGAAATACAGCGGGCGTCCGTCTGGCAGTTTTAATTCCACTTCCAGACAATCGCGACTGAACACCACGCCGTCTGCATCGCGATCAAAGATGTGCGTGCGGATGTTGACGATCTCGAAATTGCTCAAGAGTCCCACGTCAATGCCGCGCTGGTCGTTGCCGTCAATGAGCATGGAGTATTTGAACTTCTTGCTGTCGAGCGTCTGACTGTTGAACGCTTGCAGAATCTGGCGGTCTTCAACCTCCACGCAGCACAGAATGTCGGCATCCAGTGTTTTGACGACGGTGGTGGTGCTTTCGCGCGCCATGTCGGAGATGTCGGCGCGTTTGAAATCCAGACCGCCATCCCAATCGCCCGCGCCGCTGGCGGTCACGCGCCGTGTGCTGCCGCGTCCGGTGAAGAGCTTGCCGCGATCCTCCCGAATCTCGATGTAGGTGGAGAGGGCATCGGCGAGTTGTTTGATCTGTTTTTTGTCATCGGCGGAGTAGGTGGCTTTGCCGAGCAGTTGTTCGAGCTGGCCGACTTGACCGAGCAGTTCGGCAGTGCGCGCGTGGTCTTGGAGATTCAGCACGCGGGCGCGGCTGAACAGGTTTTCAAAGTTGAACGTCCCGGCGCGGAAGGTGAATGGCATATCGGTTGTTATTTATATTGTTTAACCACTGATGGACGCGACGGGCGCGAGCACAGCGGGTGGGCACGGACAGGAAGACAGTTTCAATGTCTGTTTGCAAGCGGATGAATGATTAACGCTCGCCCTCACCCCGGCCCTCTCCCCCGAGGAGAGGGAGAAATTATTTCCGCGTTGTTCGCAATTCATGACGCTGGATTTACCACATCACCTGCGGGAAGTGTTGAGGTCACGATATCGCCTCCCTCTCCTGGGGGAGAGGGTCGGGGTGCACTGCAATTGAATTAAGCCGAAACTCAAAAACTCAAAAAGTCGGAAGAACCCGGTTTCTTTTGAGTTTATGAGTTTTGGCTTTAATCCAAATCCATCCGTTCGCCCTTAATTCAATGGCAGTGGGGTTGGGGTGAGGGCGGTCGTCATACAATTCATTTTGAACAACAACTGGACACGAATCGGCACGGATGACGTCAGAGATTGCCGCAGATGGATTCATTGTCTGACATGAGGTGGGTTTTTGGAATGGTGAGTTGTAAGATTGGAATCGCGACGTCGTCGGTGCCTCGTGCGAGATGTAAAAATGGAATGGTGAGATGTGTTATTGGAATCGAGCGGTCGTCCGTGCTGCGCGTGACGGAGGAAATGCGGCGTGCGTGGCGGGTTGTTGGAATGGAGACGTCATTGTGGGACACGGTGCGGGTGGGTCGAAGGTCTGAGGTCTAAAGGCTAAATTCGGACCGAGGGGAACGGGACAGTGCGAGCGTCCGAATGAAGGAGGAGGGCAGAGGTCGGATGTTGGAGCAATGGTTGTGAGTTGAGTTGATGGTGTTGGAATTGTGCGCAATTATTTTCCTTCGCGCTCGCTCCGCATTTGACACGTCGCGGCGCACGCGTCTAATCTGCAAGCCGTTTCCACGCGCAAACTCCGTGGAACACCAAACCTTTGTGGCTGAAAAAGACGATTACTTGGTAGATATGCTGACGGATCTGGGGTTCGTGACTCCAGATCAGGTGGCTAACGCGCGACAGGAGGCTTCTGCTGCCGGCGTCGGCGCGGTGGATTTCATGGTGGCGAACAAAGTGATTCGCGCCGAGGACGTCACGCAAGCCAAGGCCGCTCAATTTGGTGCGGAGGTCGTTCTCCTTTCCCAGATCAAGATCGAGGATGATGTCATCGCCACGGTGCGACGTGACATCGCGAAGAAATATCGCGTCATCCCGGTCTATAAACATGAGACGTCTTTGACGGTGGCGTTGGCGGATCCTTCGGACATCGCCACGGTGGATGCGTTGACTCACATCCTGCACATGGACGTGGTTGTCCAAGTGGCGTCTGAGCCGGACATCGAGGCGGCGTTGACCAAGTATTATGGTGGGCGCGGCGACTCGGCGTTGGATCACATGATCCAAGAGATCACGAAGGGCGAGGTGGAGATCGCAGGCGTGCCGACGGTGGATATCGCCAAGGGCGGTGATGTGTTGACGGTGGATGGAGACGCGCCGCTGATCAAGCTGGTGAACCAGATCATCATTGATGCGTTCAAGATGCGCGCGTCGGATATTCATCTCGAACCGTTGTCGAAGAGATTTCGTCTGCGTTATCGCATTGACGGCATGATGGTGGAAGTAAAAAGCCCGCCGAAGCGTTTGCAGCCGGCGATCATCGCGCGTCTGAAGATTCAAGCGAACATGTCCATCGCGGAGCATCGCATCCCGCAGGACGGTCGTATCCAGACGACGGTGGGAGGCGGCAAGTTGATTGATCTGCGCGTGTCGTGTCTGCCGACGCAGCATGGCGAATCCATCGTGATGCGTATTTTGGACAAGGAAGGCTTGCGCGTCGGTCTGGCGGAACTGGGTTTCCTTTCTGACGATCAACAAGTGATCGAGAAGTTGATCAGTTTGCCGGACGGACTGTTCCTCGTCACCGGCCCGACGGGTTCTGGCAAAACGACGACGCTTTATTCCTGTCTGCATTTCATCAACCGTCCCGACCGCAAGATCATCACGGTGGAAGACCCGGTGGAATATGTTTTATCCGGCATCAACCAGGTGCAGGTCAGCGAAATCGTGGGACTGACGTTCTCTGGTGCGTTGCGCTCGATCCTGCGTCAAGCGCCGAACATCATCATGATCGGGGAAATTCGCGACATGGAGACAGCGTCCATCGCCATCAACGCATCGCTGACCGGTCACCTGGTTTTCTCCACGCTCCACACGAACGACGCGCCCGGCGCGGTGACGCGTCTCATTGACATCGGCGTGAAGCCGTTCTTGGTGGCGTCCTCGACGCGCGCATTGTTGGCTCAACGTCTCGTGAGAAAGATTTGCAAGAAGTGCGGCGCGCCACACACGCCGCCGGATAATGAATTGAAAGCACTGGGGATTGATTCTGAAGCGGCGGCAACGGCGACGTTCAAGAAGGGTAAGGGATGCGACAACTGTTCCGGGTCAGGTTGCCGTGGCCGTATGGGAATCTTTGAAGTGTTCGTGATTGATGACGACGCGAGGAAATTGATTTACGACAAAGTTCCGACGTCTGTGTTGCGGGCGCGTGCGCGTGAGATGGGGATGCGGACGTTGCGCGAAGACGGTATCCGCAAGGTGCTGGCCGGAATGACGACGCCGGAAGAAGTGATCCGCGCGACGGTGGGTGACGAAACCTGAGCAGGGTTGTCCAATTGAGAGAATGAAGATTTAGGAGTTTTATCGCATGGCTTATTCGATGTCAGATTTGTTGCAGTTGGTGGTGTCCGAAGGGGCATCCGACTTGCATATCCGTGTCGGTGTTTCGCCGACGATTCGTGTCCACGGCATTTTGCATCGCGTGGAAGGACCTTCGTGCAAGCCGGAAGACACCGAAGAGTTGATGCGGAGCATCACATCCGAGGATCACATTCAACATACGCGTGAAGCGGGCGGCGCGGACTTCGCGTTTGCGTTTGGGGAGGTGGCGCGTTTCCGTGTCAGCGTGTTCAAGGAAAAGGGGAACTTCGGCATGGTGTTGCGCCAGATTCCCAGCAAGCTCCTGAGCTATGAACAAATCGGATTGCCGGAGTCGGTGAAGGAGTTGTTGCACAAACCGCGCGGACTGGTGCTGGTCACAGGACCAACGGGTTCGGGCAAATCCACCACGTTGGCGTCCATGTTAAACATCGTGAACGAGACGCGTGAGGAAGTGCATCTGATCACGATTGAAGACCCCATCGAGTATTATCACAAGCACAAGAAAGCGTTGGTCACGCAGCGCGAGGTGCATGTGGACGTGCCGAACTTCGCGGAGGCGTTGCGGCGCGCGTTGCGTCAGGATCCAGACATGATTCTGGTCGGTGAAATGCGTGACTTGGAAACGATTGAAGCCGCTGTCAGCGCGGCTGAAACGGGTCACTTGGTTTTTGGAACACTGCACACGACGGGCGCGGCCAAGACGATTGACCGTCTCGTGAACGCGTTTCCTCAAAACCAGCAGGAGACGATCCGCATCCAGCTCTCGACCGTGTTGGTGGCGGTGATCTCGCAGATTCTCATTCCGCGCGTGGACAAGCCGGGACGCGTGGCGGCGTTCGAGATCATGATCAACACGCCATCCATCGCCGCGCTGATCCGCGACAATAAAACATTCCGTATCCAGTCTGACATTCAGACGGGTGCGAAGTACGGCATGGTGACGTTGGACAGTTTCTTGTTGGATAAATATATGGCGGGAATGATTGCTCGTGAAGAAGTCATCACGAAATCCCAGGACGCCATCACGATCTTGCAAAAATTGCAGGAGCTGGAATTGGCTGAAGCCGTCGGTGTGAAGAAGAAGTAACGACGCAAAACTGATATGTCCGACGAAATCTCAAATCCACTGTTGGCGCTCGTGAAAGAGCAGGGGATGGTTGACGACCTTCAGTACGAGGAAGTGGTCGGCGAAATCAAACGCAGCGGCAAGTCCGTGTTTCAGATTCTTCAAGACTTCGGAATCATGGAAGCGGATGACATCCTGCAATTGCAGGCGACCTATCTCGGCGTGGAAGTGGTGAGTCTCAAGGGAATGGAAATCCCGAAGGCCGCGCTCGCGTGCATTCCCGGGAACAGCGCGAAGATGTATCGCTGCCTGCCAATTTCACTTGAGGGAAGCACCTTACGCGTCGCGTTCGAGGATCCGATGGATCCCGGCAAGATTGACGAAGTTGGTTTTGTCGCGAAGAAGGATATCCAACTGGTCATCGCGCATCCGGCGGAGATTCTGGGTGGCTTGGACAAGTATTACGGCGAAGAGGGCAGCGAGGACATAGACAAGATTCTCTCGGAACTGGGCGGAGACGATAAGATCACGGAGGAAGCGACGTTTGCGGCTGAAACTTCCGACGAAGATTTGCTGGCAAGTCTGGCCAACGAAGCACCGATCGTGCGGTTCGTGAATCTCGTCATGTTCCAGGCGGTGAAAGATCGTGCGAGTGACATCCACTTTGAACCGTTTGAAACGGAGTTCCGCATCCGCTATCGCGTGGACGGCGCGCTTTACGAGATGTCGCCGCCGCCGAAGCATCTGGCGTTGCCGGTCGTCTCGCGCATCAAGGTCATGGCGAACTTGAACATCTCGGAGCGCCGGTTGCCGCAGGACGGACGCATCAACTATAAGCTGGGCAACAAGGAGATTGATCTTCGTGTCTCGACTTTGCCGACGGCGTTCGGTGAATCCGTGGTGTTGCGCGTGTTGGATCGCAGCTCGGTGAATCTGGATCTGGAAACGCTCGGCTTTCCAAAGAACGTGTTTGATTTCGTCAGCGAAGTGATCCAGCGCCCGAACGGTATTTTCGTTGTGACGGGACCGACGGGTTGCGGCAAGACGACGACGCTTTATTCGTGTCTGCGCCGAGTGAACGCCATTGATACGAAGTTGCTCACGGCTGAAGACCCGGTGGAATTCGACATCGAAGGCATCATGCAGGTGGCGATCAGTGAAGCCGTCGGCATGACGTTCGGTAAGGCGTTGCGCTCCTTTCTACGTCAAGACCCGGACATCATCATGGTGGGAGAAATGCGCGACTTGGAAACGGCGCAGATCGCAATTCAAGCATCGCTGACGGGCCACTTGGTTTTGAGCACGCTGCACACGAACGATGCGCCTGGCGCGGTGACGCGCCTGGTGGACATGGGCACGGAGCCGTTCCTCGTGTCGTCCACGTTGATGGGAGTTCTTGGTCAACGGTTGGTTCGCACGATCTGCAAGAATTGCCGCACGCCGTTCGAGCCGACCGAGCAGCAGCTTTCCATGCTGAATCTTTCGCCGCATGATCTGGGCGACAAAGTGTTTTACTACGGGCGCGGTTGTTCGACTTGTAACGACACCGGTTACAAGGGGCGTAAAGGTATTTATGAACTGCTCGTGTGCGGCGATACGATCCGCACGATGATCACCGAACGTGCGCCGACGGTGGTGTTGCGGCAGAAGGCTGTGGAGTTGGGGATGGTGACGCTGCGGGAGGACGGCTTGCGCAGTATCTTTGATGGTGCTACAACCATTGAAGAAGTCGTGAAATATACTTAACCGGAGAATTTTTATGCC
>JANNAO010000030.1:0-7250 GCA_031384405.1 Verrucomicrobiota bacterium
GGCGCGAGCGCGGAGAGCGTCTGGCGATCCACATAATTCAACACCGCCGCTCCGAAAAGCAGCGCGACGATCCACCAGCGGAATCCTTTGATCTTCATGCAATAGAATCTGAACTCACCAATTATCTGTTCGGAACGGCGACGCGGGCAAGCCTGCGCCGTTGTAAAGATTGCACTTGGGATTGTCTGCCCAAGCGTAGCGCACAGCTACTGGCGACTTCACGTCGGGACTCGAAACAATCACCTGCTCGCCTTCGATGCGCGCCTTCGCCCAGTGCCATTTTTTGTCCGCACCCGCGATGACGAACCCCTGCAACTCGCCGTCCTTCGCCTTGAGTCCGCCATCGGTGTGCTTGAAGGAGAGGGTGATTTCGTTGCCGCTGATTTTGTGTCTTGCCAGCAACGGACCGGAGAACGGAATCTTCTCTCCATACACCTGCGCCCGTGCCCAAAGCCCGAGCCGACGACCGACCTCCTGCTTGTTCTTCGGATGAATGTTGTCAGCCATGCCGATGTCAATCGCCACCGCCATGCCCGTGTTCGTCACGGCGAGCGACTTCAACATGCCCTCGCGCACCATCGCCCAATGGCTGATGGGGTTCGGAGTGTTCGTGACATTTCTGTAATTCGCCAACTGCACCCACGCGAACGGAAACGCGCCCTGACCCCAGCGCGCGCGCCAGTCCGCGATGAGCAACGGCAATTGCGTCTCGTAAAGTTGGGCGAATCCTTCGCGCCCGCTGTTCTCGCCCTGATACCAGATGCCACCGCGAATGGCGTACGGAATGATCGGCGCGATCATTCCATTGAACAGATTGGCGGGATAATTCTTGTGCTCGCGCGGAGGCACTGGCTTTTCGGGCGCATAGCCTGCCGGTTTTCCCTCGGCGACGCGCTTCGCGGAATTGGTCTTCCACGCGGCCAACTGCTTCTCGTATTGCGCCTGCGCTTTGGCTGCGTCATAGGGAACGCGCAGTTTTTTCTCCCACTCATCGAACACGGGAGCGAGTTCTTTCTTCCCCTCCATCTTCTCCATGCTCGTCCAGGTTTCAATCGGCGTCGCGCCCACTGCAGCGGCAATCAGTCCGACAGGCACGTTGAGTTTTTGGTGCAGTTCCCGGCCAAAGAAGTAGGCCGTTGCCGAAAAAGTCTCCACCGTTTCCGGGCTGCAAATCACCCACGCGCCCTTGTAATCCGTCTGCGGCGTGACCGTTTCCCGCCGCGCCACGGTGAACATGCGAATCTGCGGAAACTTCGCCGCCACCTTTTCCTGCTCCAGATCGCGGACGCTTTTCATCCACATCTGCATATTGGATTGCCCCGACCCCAGCCAGACTTCACCGACGAGAACATCGTTCACCGTGTTCGTGTTCTTGCCCGTCACAATCAGCGTCAACGCTTCGCCCGCCGAAAGTTTATCCAGCTTCACGCTCCACTTACCCGCCGCGTCCGCCGTGGTGGTCTTGGTCTGCCCCGCGATAGAAACCGTGACCGCTTCACCCCGATCGGCCCAGCCCCAGACGGGAATGGTGGCGTCGCGTTGCAGCACCATGTGATCCGAGAAAATCGCCGGTAGCCGCACATCTGCTCGGGCAGTGACGGCGGTCATCGAAAAGAGCACTCCCAGCCCGCAGATCAGCGGGCCGACAATGTTGAATCTTGGTTTTAGCATGAACACTTGATCAGTTGGAAAATCACTCCGATGGTTTTGCCTCGCGAATTGCTTGGATCTGCGCGGCCATTTTCGAGGCGCGCTCGGGTTGTGCGGTGGCGAGGTTGTTCGTCTCGCCCAAGTCGTCCGCAAGATTGAACAACTGCGGCTGGGGCGCGTTGCCGGTTTCCGTCTTGGTGTTCCAGTTGAGCGGCTGACCTTTCGCGGGCGGGATGAATTTCCACACGCCGTCGCGCAACGCCAATGGGCCGCCTTGTTCCACCAGATTCGTCCGTCCACGCGGCGATTCACCAAGCAGGGAGGCGAGTTGGTTCTGGCTGTCCGGCGCGGTGCGCACGTCAAACTTCTGGCCGGTCAACGCCGCCAGGCTCGCCAGCAAATCAATCTGGCTCACGAGCGCGTCGGACACGCCCGGCGTCACTCGCGCGGGCCAGCGCACGATGAACGGCACACGCGTCCCGGCTTCGTAGGAACTGTATTTGTTGCCGCGCAACGGGCCGGTGGCGCGATGCGCCCCGTTCAACTCGCGCGCCTGATCTTTGTAGCCGTCGTCGAGAATCGGGCCATTGTCGCTTGAGAAAATGATCAGCGTGTTGTCCGCCACCTTGAGCCGATCCAGCGTGTCGAGAATCTGGCCGACGGCGTCATCGAGTTGCAGGATCACGTCGCCGCGCGGGCCGAGGCCGGACTTGCCGACGAAACGCGGATGCGGCACACGCGGAACATGCGGCTCATGCGTGGCGTAATAGAGGAAGAACGGCTCTCGTTGATTCTTCCCGATGAACTCCTTCGCCTTGCCGAGAAATGTGTCGCCGAGATTTTCATCATTCCACAACGCCGCTTTGCCACCAGTCATGTAGCCGATGCGGGAGATGCCGTTGAGGATGGATTGATCGTGGCCGTGGCTGGGATGCACAGTGAGCAGTTCGGGATTCGCCTTGCCCGTTGGCTCGCCGGGGAAATTTGTTTTGTAGCTCACGCGAATCGGATCGTTGGTATCCAAGCCGACGAGGCGATGGTTCTCCACGAACGCGCACGGCACTCGATCACCGGTGGCGGCCATGATGAATTCGTAATCGAAGCCAATCTCGCGCGGGCCGGGCTTGATCTCGCCGTTCCAATTCACGTCGCCGTTGCCGAGGCCGAGATGCCACTTGCCCACAATGCCCGTGCGATAACCGGCCTGCTGCAAAACGGACGGCAGCGTAGTGCGGCCCGGCTTGATGATGAGCGCGGCATCGCCGGGCAGAATGTCCGTGCCCTTCTGCCGCCAGGCGTATTCGCCGGTCAGCAGTGAGTAGCGTGACGGCGTGCAAGTCGCGGATGTGGAATGTGCATCAGTGAAACGCAACCCCTGCTTCGCGAGCCGATCCATGTTCGGCGTCTTCAACGCAGTCGCGCCGTAGCAGCCCACGTCGCCATAGCCGAGATCGTCGGCGTAGATGAGGATGATGTTTGGCTTCGCGCCTGCGTGAACTCCAGTCGTGGCAAGCATCGCCATCAACACGGCCAGCAATTTTGTTTTCATAGCGAAGATTTTTCGCCCGCGCCTTGAAAATTGTTTCAGACATTCTGGTTTCATAGTTGTTGCGACCTGCTCATTCAGCCTGGTTGCCGTTCGCGGACTTTTTTGCGGCGGGTTGAAGGTTCGGATTCGGTGTGGGCATTTTTGCGCCGACGTCTTTGCGCCACGCGCGGAGTTTTTCCAATAATGCCTGCGCGCGCGCCGGTTCGCTCGCAGCGAGATTGTTTTTCTCGCTCAAATCCTTCGCGAGGTTGAACAGTTCCACCGCGCCGTCTTCATACCACTCGATGAATTTCCAATCGCCATCCCGCACTGCACCGTAGGGTGCGCCGCCTTGGTTGCCGTAGTGCGGGTAATGCCAGAATACCGGCCCGCGCGATTGCTTTTCGCCGCGCAACGATTTCACGAAACTCACGCCGTCCTGATGCTGTTGCGGCAACGCGGGCAGCCCGGCCAATTCGAGCAGCGTCGGATAGAAATCCGGACTGGTCAGCACTGTGTCAGAAACACTTCCCGCCTTCGTCACGCCGGGCGCGGAAACAATCAACGGCTCGCGCACACCGCCTTCATACGCCCAGCCTTTGCCGCCGCGCAACGGAAGATTCGAGGTCGGCGAACCTTCCGAGGTGGACAGCCCGCCGTTGTCCGACGTGAACACAACGATGGTGTTGCTGCTCACACCCGCGTCATCAATCGCTTTTAGCACTTTGCCCACGGCTTGATCCATCGCCTCGACCATGCCGGCATAGACCGCGTGATCTTGCACGAGTCGCACCTTGCGCTCGCGTTCCTGCCCCCACTTCGGGTCGCTGTTCGTGTGTGCCTTCGCCTTCGCCTCGTATTTTTTCTGCAAATCTTCGCGCGCCATCAGCGGCGTGTGAACGGAATAGAAACTCAGGTAGGCGAAGAATGGTTTCGTCTTGTTCGCACCGATGAATTTCGCCGTCTCTGTCGCAAGGCGGTCAGGCAGATGCTCTCCGGGCGGTCCATCGGCCAAACGCGGATTGCCGTAAGGCGAAAAATATTTGCCGCCACCGTAAGGCCCGCCGCGCTCCCCTCCGCCCATGTTGATGTCAAAGCCCTGATTCTCCGGCCATAGATTCGTCGGGCCGAGATGCCACTTGCCCGCGAAGAATGTCGCGTAGCCCTGCGCCTGGAACGCTTCGGCGAGGGTTGTTTCCTTCAGCGCCAATTCCTCGGTGTAAGACGCGGGCAGAAGTTTGGTGGGCCGCTTCCACTTCTCCGGCTGTTGTGCGCCGATGTAGTCGGTCACGCCCGTGCGCTGCGGATACTTGCCAGTGAGAATGCTCGCGCGTGTGGGTGAACACACCGGGCATGCCGCGTAGCCGTCCGTGAACCGCATCCCACGTTTGGCGAGCGCATCAATGTTCGGCGTCTCGTAAAAACTTTTGGGATTATTCGCGCCGATGTCCATGTAGCCAAGGTCGTCCACGAGGATGAAAAGGATGTTGGGCTTGATGGCGGTGTTCGTTGCGAAAGCCGCAACGGTGACGGCGCAGCCCGCCAAGAGCAACCCAGTTGCACAGGTGAGTAATTTCATTCGCTGTCCGCCATATCGTAGCCCGTGGGTGAAAATAGTTTCACGACCGTGCCGGGTTTGATTTTCAAATCTGAAGTCCACACGGGATCGCCCGGTTTCAATTCGGGCAGCGCGATTTCGCCGCCGTCCCATTTCAATTTGTATCCGCGACGCGTCCGAGGACGATAAATGGCGCGGGTTATTTTCCATAGACATCCTCAGTGAGGTTGATCTGCAGCATGGTCACATACGGCGTTTGTTCGTAATCCACCCGCTCGATGGTGATCGTCTTGTCACCGTTCTTTTTCCACAGAAGCTCTTTCCCGGAATTGAGGTCAACGACCTTGCTGACCTTCTTTGAACCGATGGACTGGGTCGTGAACGTCCCTTTGGATTTGTCGCGGTAGGCGGCGAAAATGTGGGCGTAGATTTTGTTGTCGCGATAGGAGAATCCGTATTCGCCGAACTGCGGTTGCCACGGGCCGCCGCGCGTCTGGTGAACCGCATCGCCCACTTTGTCCAGCCAGCGGCCCACCTGCTCCAGCACCTCGCGCTGGTTGTCAGGAATTTTTCCTTCGCGATCGGGAGCGACATTCAGGAGGTAGTTGACGTTGCGCACCGTGCAATCGGACAGATACACGGCGACTTCCTCAAACGAAACCACGGGCCGGTTGGGCCGGTAGCCCCAGCCGCCTTTCATCAGCGACATACATTTTTCCGTCGCTTGCACGCGGATCGGGCCGGCCATGGCCGCGCCGCCTTCCTCGCCGTGAATGTCGCCGACCCAGCCAAAGCGTTCGTTGACGAGCAGGCGCGGTTGATAGTGCCGGGCGAGGCCCATGATGCCGAGCGGCTTGCCGGTGGCGCGATCGGCCACGGTGTATTGCTTGGCGACGGGCCATTCGTTGGTGGGGTTTTGGAAAATGCCGGTGTCCCAGAAACGATCCTGCATTTTATCGTCCGCGGTTTGTCCGAGCCAGCCACCGTCCCAGAACATGTATTCAATCGGCCCGTAATTCGACAGCAGCCGCGTGACCTGCTCATAGACTTCCTCCTTCATCAAGCGGGCGCTTTCCTTGTTCGTGGGCGAGGTCGTGTAGCCCCAGACGTTGGGTTTGCAATTCTCGCCCGTGACATCGTAATAGCCGGGGTAGCGCCAGCTCATCGGCGAATAATAAAGCCCGACGTGCAGCCCCGCCTGCCGGACGGCGTCGCAGTATTCGCGGATCAAATCGCGTTTCAGATGTTTGACGGCGGTCCAACTGTTTTCATGACGGCTGTCGAACAAAGCATAGCCGTCGTGATGCCGCGTGGTCAGCACCATGTATTTCATGCCGGCGGTCTTGGCGAGCTTCGCCCAGTCGGCGGGATTGTATTTGGCGGCCGTGAAACCGTTCGTCGGGTCTTCCGCCCGCTTGCGATAGACTTCCGGCGGGTAAGCCTGCTGGTGCATCACCCATTCCGAGCCTTCGGGCATCGAAGAATAAACGCCCCAGTGGATGAACATCCCGAACTTCGCGTCATGAAACCACGCGCGCGTTTCATCCGGCTGCTGCGCCGCGCCGCCTTCCTCCTCGATGGTGCGCGGAGTGAACGCCATGAATTCCTGCACCACCGGCGGCGGCGCATCGCCGAGGCGGGTCAACTGCACCTCGTCCACATAACCTTTTCCCGGCCCGCCCGGATGCATGAGCGTGATGACCACTTCCTTCGCCGTATGGGCGGAGGTGAATTCCAAACTCACCGGCGTGTATTCCGTCAGCGCGCTGGACACGGACACTTTCGCACCACCGTAACCGCCGGCCAGCAACTGAACCTCTTCTGAACCCGCCTCCGTCCGCACATACGCCGACAACCGATAGCGGCTGTCGGGAATGATGTTCACGTTTTGGGAGCACATCGCGCGTTCCGGTCCAAGCGCGACAGCGTGACTGCCAGCGAAGGCATTGGTGCTAAGGCTGGCCCGCCGGAGTCTCCAGTCCTTCCAACCTTTCAGACTCCCGTCTTCAAACCCGCCATTGGTCACTTGCGCCGATGCGGAGACAGCGGCAGTAACAATGACAACAACCGCCAGCCCGCACAGCAGCGAGTGGATAAATTTGAATCTTGGTTTGGTCTTAACCCGAACTCCGAAACAGGCTTTTGATTTGGACGGAGTGTGGCCGTCCTCGGCCACAGCAACACAGCAAAGGAGGCGTAAGAAATTGTGCAGCCGCTGGGTTGGCGAAAGTTGCTGCGCCCGGGGACGGGCGCACTCCGAACGCTCCTTCGCATTCTGCCAACGATTTTTATTTCGGAGTTCGGGCTTAATCATTTTCCCGGAGACGGCGTGGTTTTGGCGGCAGTATCAAATTTCAAATACGCCAAGCTGACGCACCAACTCGCGCCGTAATTCACCCAGCCCTCGGCATGACGATACGCATCGGACGGATTGAACGGATACATTTCGCTGCCGGGCAAACTGGCGATGTTGCCGCGACAAAGTTCCAGCCGCGCACAGACGTTCTCGGGATG
>JANNAO010000320.1:0-5937 GCA_031384405.1 Verrucomicrobiota bacterium
GGATTATCCATGCCGCCGGTCATCACCGGTTCAAGCCGCGAGCCGTCCGGTCGCGCGCGGAAGATGTGCGCGGCGCGGCTCTTGAAGGGTTTGCCGTTGACCTCGTAGGTCTGCTCGGCGAACGCGCCTTTGCACCAGTAAATCCAACCGTCCGGTCCGAGAAACGGCCCGTGCAGATCATTCGCGCACCCAGTCAACGTCTTGCCTTGATGCCATTCCACGCGCACGTCCGCAAAGCCATCATTGTTCGTGTCGGTGAGTTTCCAGAGGCTCGGTGGCGCGGCGACATAGAGCGAGCCGTCGTACCACAGACAACCTTCGGGGAACATCAGCTTGTCGGCGAACACGACGCTCTTGTCGAACTTGCCGTCGCCGTCGGTGTCTTCCAAGCGCAGCACGCGATGATCGGGATTCGCGAGTTGGAGTTCCACTTTTTCATTCGAACCGGAAGAGTCGGTGACGTAAAGCCGACCTTGCTCATCGAAGGAAGCGGAGACCGGTCGCGACACCAGATTCGTCGAGGTGACCAACTCCACCTCGAAGCCATCGGGCACGGTAAGGGTTTGGTTCGCGAACTTGAATTGCGCCGCCGTCGCCGTCAACGCGATCAAGACCGCGAGTGCGATCAGAAATCTAATCTTGAAGCGTCTCATGATGCGCGATTCGGTTTAATTCGTTAGGAACGTCACGTCGTCCGAACTCAATTTCACCGCGTCCGGCAGGTTTGCGCCGTCGAGCTGGAGGACGAGCGTGTTCACGCCGGGCTTCAGTTCGCCGTTGAATTGCGCGCCCGCCTGGACCGAAACGCCGTTCAGCCAGGCCGCTTTTGCTTCACCAACCAGCGTGAACTTTGCCCCGCCGCCTTTCGCAGATTGAAACTGGGTCGCCGCAAAAAATCCGCGCGAACCACCGCGTGACGGCATCGAGACGTCGCAGATGTCACGCGACAACGCGCCGTTCACCAGCGTGAAGATCGGCGACCACTCGCCGCGTTTGAAGTCGCCGCTGATCACGCCTTCCATTCCGAGGTGCGCGTTCACGTTTGTGGCGTGATACAACCTCCACAGCCGCGCCACGCCGCCCTTGGCCGCATCGTAATCTCCGGGCTTGCCGAGCAACGACAAAAACTTGATCAGATCGAGCCGCTCCTCCGGCAGCAACGCATCCACGAGTCCGCCGGGCATCAATGATCCGCCGTTCACGCGCTCGGTGATATTAGCCTTCACGACGGACACTTCCTGATTGGCGGCGTTGCGGATGACGAGTTCTTTGTCCGTCTCCTTCACGACGATGCCACTGAGTTCCTGATCGTCCTTCGTCGTGATGTTCGCGGAGTGAAAGCCTTCCTTGATCTTGGCGTTGGGATAGAGCAACGACTCGACGAGATAATCCGCCTGCGCGCTCGCGCCGATGCTGGTCATGTCCGGCCCGACCTTTCCGCCCGCGCCGCCGATGGCATGACAGACCACGCACGCAAGTTCCACGCGACGGTAAACGCGTTCACCGCGAGCGGCGTCGCCTTTCGCAACCGCTTCGTGCGCGAGCGCGAGAAGTTCCGTTGGCGAAAGCTGCTTGTCCGAAAGCGTGAGTCCGGCGATCTGCACCAAAGCCTGTGCCAGTGCGGGATTCCTATTGCTTTCACGCACAACTCGCGCGCCGACGCGCGCGGCTTCGGGCGACAATCCCAATGTCGGCAACTTCTCCGTGAGTTGTTTGCCCGCGTTTTTGATGGCGAGCAGTTCGCGCCAGAATTCCGTGGCTGCGGCTTCGTCGGTCGTGGCCTTGAGTGCGTTGCCGACTTCCGGCAGCGCGGCGGAAAAGTCTAGGCTCGCCAATGTCACCACAGCGGCGCGGCGGGCTTCGGATGATTGCGTTTCGCTGATGATTTTTTGCAACTGCTTGAGGGTGTCGTCGCCGCCGATGGCGCGGAGTGCGGACAAGGCGGCAGCGCGTTCATCGGGCGAAGACTTCGCGGCGACTGCGGCCTGAACCAGTTGCGGACTGAGCGCGGCGAGCTTCCAGACTCTGGCCAGTTGCAACGCGGCGACGCGGAGTTTCTGGTTGTCCGATTTGAGCAGCGAACCCAACGCGCCGAGATCGCCGTCGGGCTTCGCTTTTCTCAGGCGGGCGGCGTCACTCAATGCAGTGAACACGCGGAGCGCGACTGGCTCGCTGAATTCACCGCGAAGCAACGGATCAAACAACTGTCGCAATTCCGTGCCGCGACCGGACGCGCCGATGATTTCAATCCACGCGCCTGAGCCGTCGCGCGGCACGCCTTTGTTGCCGAGGAACTGGCCCAGCACTTCGCTGGCGAGCGCAGGCTCGATGGACTTGAGCGCGAACTCGAATTGCTTCTCGCGACCCTCGCGCTTCCACGCGCCGGACTTCACGGCGGCGATCCACGGCTCGGCGAGTTCGTTGATCGTGAGCCAGAGCGCGTAGTCGAGGAACGTGTCCATCGGCTGGTCGAGAACGGTGAGCGCAAGTTCCGCCGCGCGCGTTGACTTGATGCGACCGAGTGCGCGGACGGTTTCGAGGCGAACGCGCGGATGTTCGTCGGCGACAAAACGCGCGAGCAGTTCGGCGGCGTTGGGGACAGTTTCAATTCCATTCGCCAGCGCGCGAACGGCCGCAGCGCGGATGCGGCCATCTTTCGCGCCGAGCAATTCGGTGGCTAGTGTCCGGGTCACCGCGTCCATCTGGCCTGCGTTCAATGCCTCGTTCAGCCACAACGCCTGCAAGCGCGACGATTCGTCCGGATGTTTCTTCGTCCACGCCGCGAGGTCTTTCTGCACTTTGCCCGCGCCGCGCTCCACGAGCACGCGCCGGGCTTTTTCGCCGTCGTAACTGTTCGGGGAAGTTAATTTATCCAACAACTCCTGATTCGTGAGCTTCGTGAAATCTGTTTTCGCCAACAGCGGGCGACCCTTCGCGGTGATGCGCCAGATGCGGCCGTGTTCCTTGTCGCGGCGCGGATCGCGAAAATCCACTTCGCCGTGTTGGATGATCGGATTGCTCCAATCGGCGACGTAGAGAGCGCCGTCTGGCCCGAGTTTCACATCAATCGGACGGAAGGTGTCGGCGGTGGAACGCAGCACGTCGGGCATTTCCTTCGTCACATAACCCGCGCCTTGCTCGCTGATCTTGAAGCGCACAATGCGATGCGCGCGGAAATCGCAGGTGATCATGTCGCCCTGCCAGTCCGCCGGGAAATGTTCGCTGCGGATGATTTCGAGGCCGCACAATTTCGGATAACTGCCGGGGCTGACGCTGCCGAGAATGTGCCGGGCCTTGGGCGCAGTGATGTAACTCGCGCCCGGCAAACCGAAGTTGATGCCAAGATCACCCGCGCCGTCGGTGACGAACGACTGGCCGAACTCATCGAACTGATGTCCCCACGCATTGATCCAGCCACGGAAGATAATTTCCATCCGTTGATCGCGCGGATCGAAACGGAAGACGCCGCCGCCCTTCAACCGCACCACGCCGTGCGGCGTCTCGATGTCCGTGCGCGTGTAGATGGATTGATTCATGTAGAGGCGACCGTCGAAGCCCCAACGCAGCGTGTGCAGATTGTGATGCGTGTCCTCCGTGCCGAAGCCGCTCAAGACCGTGCGCTTCACATCCGCTTTGCCGTCGCCGTCCGTGTCTGCAAAGTGCAACAACTCCGTGCTCTGCGCGACGTAACAGCCGCCGTCGCCCGGTTCGACCCCTGTGGGAATCAACAATCCCTCCGCGAACACCGTGGCCTTGTCCGCGCGGCCCGCGACGGTGGTGTCTTCGAGCACGATGATTTTGTCGGAGGCGATCTGGCCGGGTTCGATCTGCGGATACACTTCCGAACTCGCGACCCAGAGCCGTCCCTGTGGATCGAAGTTCATCTGAATGGGTTTGTTGAGAAACGGATTCTCGGCCCAGAGCGTGACTTCAAATCCGTCTGCGACGGTGAACGTCGGCAGCGGTTGCTCGGTGCGCTTGGCGGTGAGGTTGCCGGTGCGCAGCGGAATTTCCGGAACGCTGACGCCGCGCTTGAGGGAACGGAGTTGCGCGATGCGTTTCTCCTCGGCCTCGATCAACGGATCGAACTTGGGAATCTCAACGGAGTTTTTGCCCTGCTCGCCTTTTCGGAAGCCGAAGATGTAGGCCATGTTCTCCGGGCGGGAGCGGTGAAAGAACCATTCGTTCTTGCGGAGGATGGATTGGCGGAGGGGTTCTGATTTGCTTCGCGCCCCGACTGAATTCCAAGTTGGACCTTTCATGCGAAGCGCGTCTTGGATTTCTTGCGCAGCCATGATGTATCCGTAGCTGGTCAGGTGAATTCCATTCTCCGTCCAGTAGGTGTTGGAAGAACCGCTTAGTCTGCTCAGAGACACGAAGCGGCTGCTGCGTTTATCGGCAATTCCCTTTACCGCGTTGACGTAGGTATCCAAAACTTTGTTGTGCGTTTGCTCATCCGCAAGCGACACGCAGTTTGGATTCCGCGCGAGAACACCGTGGTGAGCCAGCGGCCCAAGTAAAACAAACCTCACGCCCGGCGAAATCTTCTCGATGGTGTCGAGCAGGCGATTGTAATCAGCCTTGAATTTTGGCAGTCCCGCTTCGCCGTCGAACGAACTCGCCATGCCGTAGCCAACGAACACAACCGTGGGCTTTGCTTGCTCAAGTTGTTTGACCAGTTGATTCCAGCCTTCGTCCGCTGGCTCGTGTCCGGCTTGCAGCAGCGAAAGTCCAAAGCGCGAATCGCCCGCCGGTGTGTCCGCGCTCCAACCAAGATTGCGGAAGGTGATGTTGCAGTCGGGAAACCGCGTGGTGAGCATCAGCTCGATCCAGCCAAACTGCTGCTCGCGCTCCATGAAGGTGTCGCCGAGGAAGACCACGCGGTCGCCCTCGCGCAACTCGAACGGCGCGGGTTTGTCCGCCGCCCGCGAGGTGGCGCAGAGGATGAGCAACGAGATGAAGGCGCAGAGAAATTTGCTGAGGGCTGATCGCATGATAATTTTGAAGCTCGAAGAATGGCCAGCCAGCCGCCTCAAATCCAACACCATTCAATACCTCATTTGAGTTATTGGGTCTGCCCCGCCGGGTTGTTACGCTGCGACCACAAATCAAAACATTCAGCCGAAACGAAACTCCTCATGAAACATTTCTCCATGACGTATCCCAACTTGAACGAGATGGCATGAGTTTCTGCGGGAGAATGGTGCTGCTGGTGTCGGCTGTTGCTTTGGTGAATCCCATCATGGGCCAGACCGCCACGGAAGCGGTGGCTCACGCGGCGCTCATTCAGAAATGGGACGCGCAGAGCCTGGCGCGCGGGGAAAAACTTTACACAGCAGTCTGCATCACCTGTCACGGCACGCCGGAGAAAGCCGGCACGCTGCCGACGTCCCGCGCGTTTTGGAAGGAGACGTTCAAGAACGGCAGCGATCCCTTCAGCCTCTACAAAACCATCGGGCAGGGAACGAACCAGATGCCGCCGCAGTTGTGGATGACGCCCGAACAACGCTACGACGTCGTTCATTTCCTGCGCGAGGCGTTTCTCAAGCAGCACAATCCGAAACAGTATTTCAACGTCACGCCGGAATATCTGGCGACGTTGCCGACGGGCACGGGCGCGGTGTTTCAAAAAACCGCCGAGATGATCGAGTATGAGCGCGGGCCGAAATATCTGCGGATGGATTTTGGGCCGGCGTTGTTCTGGACGTATCAGGTGGACACGAACAACTTCGCCTACAAAGGAATTGCCATGCGATTGGACAAAGGGCCGGGCGGCATCTCCAGAGGACGCGCGTGGATGGTGTTTGACCATGACACGATGCGCTGGGCGGCGGGCTGGACCGGAGACAAGTTCATTGACTGGAAGGGAATTGCTTTTGACGGCTCGCATGAAACGCACGCGAGCATCGTTGGCGAAAAATCATTCATCAATCCCGT
>JANNAO010000326.1:0-3588 GCA_031384405.1 Verrucomicrobiota bacterium
TTCACGCACCACGCAACGAATGCAGAAAGTTTGTCCTGACTCGGCATGGGCGGAGTGTGGGGCGTTATGCAGCGTGGGTCAATCCGAGTTCAATCGCTGCACGGCTGAATGTTGATTTCACGGAGACACAAGCGTCATCCCTGTAATCTTAAATCTCGCCCCGCGCGGCGCGTTCCCCTCGCAGCGGATTTCCCAACCGTGAGCAAGACAGATTTGTTGAACCACGGCGAGGCCAAGCCCGGTGCCTTTTTGGGTCGTTGTGAAATACGGTTTGAAAATTTCCACGCGCTGATCCGCCGGGACGCCCGGCCCATCATCAGCTACTTCGAGGATCACTGCGGTTGAACCCGACTTCGTGATGCGAACTTCGATCTGTCCGCGCTCGCCCACGGCCTGCACAGCGTTCAACAGCAGATTAAACATCACCTGCCGCAATAGCTGTTCGTCTGACTGGATGGCGAGAGCATCACCGGTGATCTGGAGTGAAATCTTCTTCTCCTCGATGTCGTAGGTCAGCGCGCGGACGACTTCATTCGCCACGGTGTTGAGTTGAACCGTCGCCCGCCGCACCTCGCGAGGGCGGGAGTAATTGATGAACTCGTTCAACTGCGCCGCCACTCGATCCGCTTCGTTCACGATCTCCACGGAGCGTTGCCGAGTCTCGGCGGATGTGTCGGCGTGCTTCGAGATCATCTGAGCGAGGCCTCGGATGATATTGAGCGGATTGCGCGTCTCATGCGCGAGACCGGCGGCAGCGAGGTTCATCTCCTTGAGATGCGAATTCATCTCGCTGGCTCGCACGAGCCGGATTTGAAGTTCAGCCGACTTGAGAATGTTTCTCCACGCGAGGATGAAGCCAGCCACCGACAACGTCGTGAACGCGATGATGACAAATCGCAACCAAAGATCGCGCCGTGTCGCTTCTTGAACCGTGTGCGTGGACAGCACGATGAGAAAACTATGCACGCCCTGTTTCTCGATCATCGTTCTGAACTCCGCCTCGCTCATCCACGGCGGACGACCGAACCTCGACCGTCGGTCTCCGTCACCGCCGCGCGAGCCGCGATTGCGATTCGTTCCGGATTGGAATTCTCCCGTCGCGTTTGTTCCGTCCGGTGGTGGACGAAACTCCCTCTCTTGCGGCGGACGATTCGTTTCGCCGTTGCGCGTGAAATTTTCCCGCGAAAGAACGATGGGCGGATTGGTGTTGTCCGTGTCGGGCGAGACGGTTGAACCCAAGTCCACCAGATTCATGATCGTGACGGAATCGGCTTCCCACAATTCCGGCTGGCGCAACGCGGCTTTGACGTGCAGATCGGAATTCGTCGGCGCAGAGGCCACGACGTCGCCCGCCGCATTCAGCAACGCCACCGCGCTCAATTCGTCTGGTCGCACCAGTCCCGCAAGTGCTGGCTCGATGCGTTCCTTGGAGATCACGCCGAAGCGCCGCTGCGAGCGCAACACGATGCCGACCGTGTTGGAGATGTCCTTGGCGCGATTGCGCAATTCCGCCCGCGCGGCATCACTGACGCGCTGATGCTCGGTGATCTGCCAGCCGAGGATGATGCCCCAGCCAGCGAGCAACAATCCATAAACCCAGAGTCTGCTGCGATGCGTTAGCATTGTTCAGTTGGTGATTGCTGGCCTCGTCCTCGTCCTCGTCCTCGATTTTTTTGGCGTAATTCGAGGACGATTTAATGTATGCGTTAGCCCGCGACTCCCGGTGTCACTTCCTGCCTTTCTTCTTCTCAGGATTCTTCGGCAACTCATTCAAAAACTGATCCATGTCTTGATCCGTGAACGCTTTTTTCGGCAGCACGGATGCCGCGCGTTCCTTCTCGGACAACGCCACGAGCTGCGACGGTGTCTCGACGATGTGCGGCGTGAGAAAGATGAGCAGCTCGGTTTTCGCGTTGTTCTTAATCTTCCGTTTGAAAAGATTTCCGAGCAATGGAATGTCTCCGAGTATCGGAATCTTGCTCTCGGACTCGGTCTTATTGTTCTGCATCAATCCACCGATGATCACAGGCTGTCCGTTCGGCGTGACGACGACCGTATCCGCCGAACGCTTGGCGATGACGGGCACGCTGACACCAGCGGCGATCGTCACCGACTGATCCGTCAACGAAGAAATCTCCGGCGCAACGATCATCTCCACCAGACCATCGTTGGAGATGAACGGCGTGACGCGCAGGATGATTCCCACATCTGTGTAAGTCACCGAGTTGATGGCGTTGCCGAAGTTGTCGTAACGCACGGAATTGATCAGCGGCACGGATTGACCCACGGTGATGGTCGCGGGTTGATTGTTCCGCGCGAGAATGGACGGACGCGAGAGGACTTCTGTTTTTCCCGCCGTGGCGATGGCTCGGAGCGTGGCTTGGTAATCGTTGCCGAGAACCTGATACAGACCCGCGCCGGGTGGGACGTTTCCGAATGCAGCGATGGGCAATCCGAACCCGTTCACATTCGTCGCCGCGCTCGCCAAACCGGATACGCCGAACGCATTCGCGCCAGAAAACTTCCCTTGATATTCGCCTTTGCCAACCATGCCGTCTTTGAATCCCGCATCAATCCCGATGTCGTAACCATTGTTGTAAGTCACTTCGAGGAACACGACTTTGATCAACACCTGCGGCTTGGGGATGTCCAGGTTCGAGATCACCTGACTGATGTGCAGGCTCGTCTCCTCGTCAGTGATCACGATGATGCGTCCCGTTTCAGGATCGCTGGAGATCGTGGCACTGCCGACCTGTGTGCTGTTGTTGTATTGGCGCGAACCGCTGGTGCTGCTGCCCTGACGATTTTGGTTGCCGCCGAATCCACCAAAGCCACCGCCGCCGGGAAATTGTGCGTTCGCCGCGAGCGTCATGGACAGCAAGCCAGCCAGCGCGAGAAGGAGTTGTTTGCTTTGCATAAAATGTATCATGTTCGTGAGTGTTATCGGTTCTGCTGCCGCTGTTGGTTGTTTCCGGAACCAAAGCCGGAGTTGTTGCCGCTGGTTGTCGTCTGATTCTGGTTCGCACGATTTTGCAGCGCGTTCTGCGATGTCGAACTACGGCTGTTGTTCCGGCTGTTGCTGCTCGTCGCGAACATGTCCTCCAACACCTGCTGCACCTGCGCCACATCTCCGGGGTTCACTTCATAAACATAAACCTTCTGCTTCTTCGCGGGGTTCGCATCGAGTTGCTTCACCATCTCAGCGATCTGTTCCATCAAACCGCTCGTCGCGCTCACCACCACTGACGATGTCCGTGCATCGGCAACAGCCGTCACCTTCGCGCGTTTCTTGATGCGTTGGCTTTGTGTGTTGCCGCTACTACTGCTGCTGTCGCCGCCACCGCCGCCACCGCCTCGGAAGAAATCCCGGAAACCTCCGCGTCCGCCACCGAACTGCGGAGTCGTGGATGCTCCGCTGGAAGCGCCGCCGTCCGCGAACAGGCTCGTCAGCAACGCCGCCATCTCGGTCGGGTCCGCGAAGTCCAGCTTGAACACCTGCACCAGCGTCGTTTCCTCCGCGCCTTGATCAATCGCTCGGATGATCTGCGCCACGCGATTTATGTTCGCGCGCGTGTCCGTCATGATGAT
>JANNAO010000328.1:0-3644 GCA_031384405.1 Verrucomicrobiota bacterium
CGTTCAGATACCACTGAGTCGCCATCGGCAGATCGCCGACGAGTGTGGGTGTGAACGTCGGATTCCCGCTCGTGTAGATGGTCTGGTTTGCCGGTTGGGCTGTGATACTCGGTGCGACGCCACTGGGGATGACTGATTGCCGTATCACTTCCAACTGTGCCGGAGTGAGGGCGGTGTCATAGACGCGCACATCATCAAACCAAGCTGGCGGGGTGCGATCCGCAGCGCTCGCGGGCGTCGCGCCGATTTGGAAGTTGTTTGTTGAAGCATTGATATTTCCGGTAAGAACCACGCTCGTGCCCAGTTGAGCCACCGCATTCGCGACAGTTCCTGTGTAGTAAGAAACGTTGGCTCCGTTATAGACGACAGAGAGGAACACCCACTTGTTGGTGAGATTCACAGGGGCGTTTGCCGGGCTGCCACCGCCAGTGCCGTTCTTTCTGAACGTAAGGATTGCGGCAGTCGGCGCAACCGTGCTGTTAAATGCAAAATCAAACCCGCTAGTGGCGCCGGCAATGCCATTGACATTACCCATGATCCGGTCGCCGTTGGTGATGAACCCCTGCACGTTGATCCACGTTGTCAGAGTCAAGTTGGCCAGGACGGCGTTCAACTTGTTCGTTCCCGTAAAGGCAAACGCATAATTGGTGAATGATCCGCCCGGGGTGACATTCAACGCGTTTCCCGTTCCAGCAGGAGTGTTGGTAGTTCGCGTCGCCAGATTGAAGAGGCTGGCATCGGCTGCGATGCCCGTCCCTGATGAATCCAGCGCGCTCCCGCTGGCTTCATCAAAATTGTACTTGAGCAACAATGCGGCCTGGGTCGTGTGGAAGGTCATCATCAGACTGATGAGACACAAACAAAAGATGGATGTGTGTTGGGTCAATTGGCGGAGACTGGAGTTAAGGATACTTTTCATGCGTTTCATTGGTTTGGTTGGTGGCAACGGGGAACATGTTCTCTTGGATTGCTCCCATTTGATACTCCCCTAAAGGTGGGATACGGCGTTGCGGCAAAAATCGTGGCTTTGAAACGCTGCGGCCAGTTATTTATGCCCAAATCGTGCCACCGCTTCGAGCCGGTTGCGCACATGGAGTTTCTTGCAGATGTTTTTGACGTAAGTCTTCACGGTTTCCATCCCGATGCCGAGTTGATCCGCGATCTCCTTATACACGAAGCCTGACGCGAGCAGGTTGAGAACTTCCCGCTCCCGCTTGGAGAGGTTGGCCGCTTCATCGCGGGACGGCTCGGCTTGACGAAACTGGCGCACCACTTTGCGGGCGATGTGGCTCGACATCGGCGCGCCACCCTGATGGACATCTTCAATGGCTCGCAATAAAACATCCGTCGGACTCGACTTGACCAGATAACCATCCGCCCCCGCTTGCAACGCCTGAAATATCCGGTCGCTGTCCTCATAGACCGTCAACATGATGACATGCGTGCCCGGCAGGTCTTTGCGAAGTCGCGTCACACACTCGATGCCGGACATTCCCGGAAGATTGATGTCCATCAGAATGACATCGGGCTGCACCGCAACCATTCCCTCCAGCGCTTTCTCCGCCGAACCAAACGTGCCGACGCAGCAAACTCCGGGCGCGGATTTGAGAATGTTCTGCAACTGATTCCGCAACCCGCTGTCGTCCTCGACAATGGCCACCCGACGGAGCTTTGGATTATTTTTCTGCGGAGACATGGTTGGAGTTTTCAATGGCGACGAGGGAACTAAGCGACCGGCAAGGGAAACTCAAAGGTTACTTTAGTTCCCGCGCCGGGTTGGCTTACGACCAAACAACTCCCCGACAACGAACGCAACCGACGTTCCATATTGTCGAGTCCGTTGCCGCGAACCGTGATCGCCGGATCAAACCCGCAACCATTGTCGCTGATCTGCAAGGTCAGAACTCGGCGCGCTTGCTGGATGCTGATCTGGATTTCCGAGGCGTGCCCGTGCTTGATCACGTTATGAATCGCCTCCTTCACAGCCATGATGACGTGATGCCGGATCGGGCTGGCCACTGGAAAATCATCGGGCAGCTCAGGAATCTCCAGCCGACAACGCAACTGCGCCTGGGCACACATCTGGTTCGCCATCTGACAGACGAAGCTGGCCAGCGAATCCAGATGGTCGTCTTTTGGATTCACCGCCCAGACCGTTTCATACAACGCCTGCACCAGATCATTCGTCAGCCGCGAAACCGAGCCGAACTCCGCGCGCGCCTCATCCGAAAGATTCGGTTTCAACTGGGCCGAAGAACTGAGCAGCGCGATCTCCGTCACCCGCGCGCCGAGATCGTCATGGATGTTTTGAGCGATCCGAAAACGTTCCTGCTCCAGATCGCGCGACCGCTCCAACTCCTGCACCTGTCGCTTCATCCGACGCCACGCAGACAGCCGCCAGCTACCAGCGGCCATGGCGAACAACGCCACTCCCCCAGCGATCCAAAACCAAACCGTTTGCCAGGCAGCGACCGGCACCGTCACGAGTTGGGACGTGTTGCGCCCAGTGGGAATGCCCATGAGGTTCAACGCCTCCATGCGAAACCGGTAAAGCCCAGCCGGAAGATTCGCGTAATCCACCTTCCCAAAATCCGCCACGCCGATGCTGTAACTCTCCTCCCATCCAAACGTCAATTTTTCTCCCGCCGCGAGTTCAGCCCCTTGCACCTTGGCGGTATTCCAGTCAGCGTGACCTTGCGGGTGATCATCCAAAATCGCCAAGGCGACTTCATCGCCGGAACCGTAACGCAGGAGACGCGCATTGGCTGGCCGGAGTCCGCCCCGATACCATCCCGCAGGCGAAACTTCAGTAGTCTCCACCGCCGCTTTACTGGCATCCGGTTTCACTGGCGGAATCATCCGCAGACCATTCGTATCGCCCAGAGACGACCACACCATCAAGTTACGAACCGCAAAAACTCCCACGGCCTCGGGCGGTCCCGCCGAACTGATCACCACCCAAAAACGAACGGCGGCGGCTGGAACAGTCACGACCTCTTTCCGGCGAAGCCACGGCGAATCCGTCAAGCTCCCCGTCCAGCCCGGGCTTTCACCCTTCGCTTCAAAAACATGTTCGCCAACGTCCCGCTGATTCGCATCTATGAAACGGATCACCATCCGCATCACCGCAGAACGCGCATGCCATCCCTGCTCGAAACCATCGAGCTGACAGCGAAATCGCAGCGGACGATTCGGCGACTGCGGATTGGGCGCAAAGGTGAAGGTGGTTGTGTCGGGATGCGCCGGCAGATGCAGCGACTCGTTTGAAACCCCGGACAAGGCGCGACCGTTGACTTCAACTGAACGAAGCATCAAGTCCGCAACCGGCTCCGTGGAATCGCCAACCGGATTGGCAGGCAAAGCCGACGCGGCCAGTATTGGGGCAAAGACACCAAGACTGACTATCGTTACAAAAAATAAATTGCAGCCACTCTGCTTCAAGAGACACATAAAAACTTCGGCCAACTCTTTCAGTTCACCAGAACCACGGCAATCCGTAATTCGCCACCGGTTCACTTTCGTGTGCATGGTTCTCCTCAGTGGATACGCAAAGCGATGGCGAGAAGATGTCGAGAGACGGCGTAGAATTCTCCCTCTCTCCTTCGGAAGGGGAGAGGGCCGGGGTGAGGGGCAAAACCGTGATT
>JANNAO010000331.1:0-2110 GCA_031384405.1 Verrucomicrobiota bacterium
TCCTTGCGCAACTTCTCCACCTCATCGCGCTGCGCCTTGGGTAAGGCCAGACCTGCGCGGCGATAATCGCGCATCGTTTCGTTGAGCAACTTCGCTTCCTCGCCGCTCAATTTCGGCTGTGTGTCTGCGTAAGCTTTCACCGCGCGATAAACATCCTCGCGATAATCCAAGCTCACGCCCCAATCCTGCAACTGCTTCACAGCCTCGGTCGCCGCCTCGCGCAACGCGGCGTTCGTGCTCGTTTCCTTGATGAGATAAAGCCGGTTCATCGCCTCACCGACTTGCACGCCGTTGTCATCGAGCGCGCGAATGGTGTTGGCAAAATTCACTTCGCTGTCGCCGAGTTTGCCGATGCGATCCAACGCCGCGTTGGCATTGGTCATTGTGAGGTTTGCCGTGGCAGTGATGGCGTTTGTCGTCGTTTCAAACTGCGGCAGGCGCAGGACATTCTTGAATTTATTTCCGATGGATTGGAAATCAGCAGGAGTTTTCACGTTGGGTTTAGTTTCGACGGGACAACAAGAGTCAGTGGTAGAGCAGGAGGTGGCGATGGCAACGAGAGCCAGGAGACAAAATGGTTTCGCGAACATGCCGCGCAAGCTAGCGGCGAGGCGTGCGAGCTTCAAGAGATTTGAAGTCGGATGACTCAACCAAAAGTTTTCAACCGCGAAAACCCCGGACAAAGGCGTGACGCGAATTGCGCGAATTATCGCTAATTAAAACAGCCTGTTTGGAATTCGCGATAATTCGCGTCAAGTTATTCTCCCCATCCGTTTGCATTTGTGTCCATCCGTGGTTGAAATGCTTCCGGCCTCGTCATTCCGGCAGTTGCCAGACGCGGCGCACCATCTCGAACATCTCCGGGTCGAACTCCTTCAGCTCGTCGCGCGTGAATGGCTGGAAATCATTCCTGCCGAAATACGCTTCGGTGGCTTCGGCGAAATATTCCTTCTCGTTGTTCAACGCATAATGCCGCTCGCGCTTTCCATCGCGCAGCACGGACTCGTATTTTTTGGAAGCCTTCGCCGCTTCGTAACAGCGTTTGATGCCGGGATGCCCTGCGCCAAGTGTCCGCATGTGGTAGCCGTGCGCCAGCTCGTGCAGCACCATCCACGGCTGCTGTTTTGTCCATGTGAGAAAGTTTTCCGGATTGGAGAGTTCCACGCCTTTGGTCTTGTCCGGGTTCACGCCGTTGTCGCGCAGCCATTCGTAAGACTCGTGATAGCACATGCAGGGGAATTGTTTGCTGGAACGCTCCACCCAGATCGTGATGCCGCGCAACTCATACAGCGGCATCGCGGGAATCACATTGGTGATCTGCGCGAGTTGTGCTTCGAGCAACTTCAGCGTCCGCGCGCAAAGATTTGTTTCAGCGAGCAATTTCTCGTTCACCATCACGCGCCAGCCGAGAATGTTTTGCTCGCGATAGGCTGAAGTCGGATCGTAAGCGAGCTTGCCGGTGACGACGAGTGACTGATTGGTGGCGGCGGCAAGGTTTTGAGTCGCAAAAAAAGAGACGAGGCAGAGGAGCAGGGAAGAAAAGGAGAAAAGGAGAGAACCTCGCGAACGTCTCACCCTTTCTCCGCTGCCCCTTTTCTCCTTTTCAGTTCTGGCTCGCACAAGTTACACCGCAGCCGCAATTGCATCCCCCATCTCGCGAGTGCCGACGCGATTCGCGCCGGGTTCGCTCGCGCTGAAGATGTCGCCAGTGCGATTGCCTGCGTTGATGGCCTGGGTTACGGCGGATTCAATCGCCGCTGCAGCGTCGTTCAAGCCGAAGCTGTGACGGAGCATCAACGCACTCGACAAAATTTGCGCGATGGGGTTCGCGAGATTCTTGCCAGCGATGTCCGGCGCGGTGCCGCCTGCGGGTTCGTAGAAACCAAAAGTATTTCCCGCACTCGTCGCGCCCAAGCTTGCGCTGGGCAACATACCGAGTGATCCGCCGAGCGCAGCGGCTTCATCGCTGAGGATGTCGCCGAACATGTTTTCGCAAAGCATCACGTCGAACTGCGTCGGGCGCAGCATGAGTTGCATCGCGCAAATTTTGTCGAGTGCGTTGATGCTCCGTCACAGCTTCGGCTTGAACGACGCTGCAGCGGCGATTGAA
>JANNAO010000350.1:0-8152 GCA_031384405.1 Verrucomicrobiota bacterium
GAACTTTCTCCCGTCGCGCAACGCTGCCGAATCTCCACCACAACATGAACGCAGACGTTTCATTGCGCGCGCGACTTCCCTTCTCCTGCCACGTCCGTGGAATCAGCACACACGCCGCGATCAACATCAGCCACGCCACCACTTCACTCACCAACAACGCCTGCCAGAACGCTGGCGACCACCGATCCGCATTCACGAACACGAGCACTGGACTCGCCAGACTCAGCAGCGGGTTGAATGAACTTTTGTTCACCCATGCCAGAAATGAATCCAGCGCCGCTCCGCCGCCGCACAACATCACCATCAAAGCAATCGTTCCCGCCAACGCCTTTTGCGGATGACGGCTGATGGACGAAACAAACATCCCCGCCGCCAGTGAAAAGAACAGCGTGTGCAACAACGCCAGAATCGTTCGCCAGAATTGCCCCGCCTCCACTCCGCCGAACAACAGCGTGCAGGCCAGCACCGGAAAGATCGCCATCAACGCGAACACGCAGCGGCACAACGTCCCGATCAGTTTGCCGAACACCACGTCGTAACCGCGCAAGTCAGTCAGGAACAGAAAACCAATCGTCCCCTCGCGCTTCTCCTCGCTCAAACAATCCGAAGTGAAGAACACGCCCGCTGCCAACGTCGTCGCGAACGTCATCCACGTCAGAGCGGAAAACAACGGCCCGCCCGGTTGAAAACCGCCGCCGCCCGGCAGTTTCAGATAGATCGCCATCAACCCCGCGCCGATGACCACCGCCACACTCGCCGCGATCACGCGCAACCAGAACGTCAGCAACCCGCGCGATGCGACGCGCAGTTCCCGTTCGACGATGGGGAGAAGAGTCATATCGTCTGGTCCAGCGGGAACGAGCGTTCGTTTAGTCTGCGCTTCAATTTAGAGATCAGATAAAACCCAACGATGCCTTGTATGAAGGGCGTTCCGTAGTAAATCCCTCTCCACATTTCATGAGGCTCGTCGTAGTTGATTTGGTTTGCCCGGATAAAATCAATTTTACAAACAACTCCCGCGGAGATCATGGGCAGCACCATGGAGAACGACAGCGTCAGCAATAACGCGCTGATGAAATTCCGGCAGCGCACCGAGAAATAAAGCCCAACCATCGGAACCACCAGAAAGGTTGCCGCAAAAAACCACACCTTCACGAAACCCTCCCCGTGCATTGCATAGGAATAAGTCCTTGAAAAAATACTGATCGAGTACGTCCAGATGCCAAGCATCGCGACGCAGGACGGCAAAAATTGTCCCCACAAACCACCCAGCCTGCCTTGAACAATTTCGCTCGCGCTTAGCGGCGAAACGAGCAGCAACTCCAACACACCATTCTCGCGTTCGCGCCGGAAACTTGCCGCAGACGTCGCCGCAATGGTCAACGCGAGCAACCACGCCATGAGCGATTGGACGTTGCCAAATCCGCTCATGAGATGATTGTCCGACAACACCAAGCTATAGACGAGAACGATGACGGCCAGCCACGCCCACGAAACCGTGCGCCCGCTCCAAGTGCGTTGCTCCAGCCAGCCGATGGGATTCTTGTCCAGCTTGCGTTGCATCCAGCGTTTGAAGAACCCAACCCACACGACTGGTTTCAAGAACGTCTTCTCGAACTCGTTCATCCGCGCGGATGGCGGCTCTTCCTTCCACGAATGACGGATGCGGATTCCAGAGAAAACAATCGAGGCAAACAGAACCAACAACCCGATCACAGCCATCACTGAAAGCAACGCGAGAGGCGCCAACAAAGTTATCGGCACGCCCAACCCCGGATTCCACATCTCTAAATTGGAAGCACCCAAAATAAACAACCCTATCAAAAACCCAGATTCGCCTGATCCAACGTAACCGTAAAGATTTCGCCCCAGTCCCCCACCACCGCCCGCTCCCGTCGAGAAAGCAACCTGCGCGGTCAGCATTGTTGAAAGAAAGAACGCCACACCCGCCAACACGACCGCCAGAATCATCGCCCGCAATCCGTCCTTCGCGATGGACGACGCCACCAACGCCGCGCCCAACGCCCAGCAGATGGAGGTGAATTCCACCAACGCCACCATCACGACTTGATTCCAACTCACGCCGCCCATCAGAAACGGAATCGTCATCGCGGGCAACACCGCCAGCAACAGAGTCATCGCGCGGAATCCATGCGCGAAACCTTTCGCCACGACGATGTCTCGCGGCTTCAGCGGCGTCAGGAACAGCAAACCGAGCGTGCCTTCGCGCCGCTCGCGGCTGATGCAATCCGCTGCACTGAACGGCACCAGCAGCCAGATCGCCCAAAACAGGCTTCGATGGATTTGACCAAAGATCACGCCACCCATGTTGCTTGTGTGCTGGTTTTGAAACGCGAACAACAATCCCCACACCAACACCACTGTCACGCCCAACATTCGCAGCCAGTGCGTGAATGGCTGTCGCGCTTGCGCTCGCAGTTCGCGTGAGATGACTGGTAGAATTCTCATCGGTCAGTCAATCGAAGTTGCTACCGGAGTCGTCTCCACTTTGCCGAGCGATGCGATCTCGCGGAAGTGTTGCGACAGATTGGCTGCGGCCGTGCCCGCAGCGATGAAGCTCACCACGCCACCGAGGACAAGCCACGCAACAAAGACACCCTGTTCGGAATCATTCCCACTGATCGCGCCTGATTCAACGAGGAAGAAAATCAAGACAAAGGCCACCACCGGCGGCAGCATCACCCGCATCATCGTGGACATGAAAGCCCGCGCGTGTCGCTTTGTTGTCATCGCCGTCCACATTCCGACGTTGATCAATGCGAAACCATCTACGAACAGCATCACGAGTCCACCCGCAAACATCAGCGAGAACATCGTCCGGGACATATCGCTTGAGTTGAACACACCGGAAAAGTTCACCCACGCCAGAGCCGCGAGATTCATCAGCGTAAGCGTCAGGAAACACCAGCGGAACGAAAGCCACACGCCGCGAAATTGCGACGCCACGATCTCCGCCGGATGCAGCGGCGTGACGAGCAACAATTCCAGCGCGCCACTCGCCCGATCTTCACTGAACCGCCGACTCGCCTCCGCCGCCACCAGACACTTCAAGATCAGATGCAGCGCGTAGGTCAGAAGAAACAAGATGGGAAACTCCACTGCATTTCTGGCGCGATTGGGCATGCCGAGAATTGCCGCATACAAATAAATCCACACCGGCGTGAGAATCAAAAACGCCCAGTTCGCCAGCGCACGCGGGCGTCCATCTCGCGTGGTCAGCCAGAGGAACGGACGCGAGTCGCGCAACAATTGTCCTGCCTCCTTCGCGCGCTGTATCGCCCTGCTCGCAAAAAACCGCCGATCCCAGATTCGTTGCGTGCGCGTGCCTTCGCCGGATTCCTGCCACACGCGCGGCAACAACACACACGCCGCGACCAGACAGCTCGATGCGATGACCAGCATCGTCAGCACGCAGTTCCAAAACTTCCGCGCCCCGCGTCCAAAGGAATAATAGTCATCGAACGCACACATGAACGCGTGCGGCGGACTCGGTAAAAGCAAACATTCCTCACCAAGATTCAGCACATTGCCCGATGCCGACCACAACCACAGCAACGGCATCACTCCCGCCAACACGAGCATCACCAGAAACGTTCCGCTCATTGCCCCGCGCGCGTCTCGACTCACCGACGAGATGAACATCCCCACCGAGAGCGAGAGGAACAACGTCACCACCAGCACCAGCGTCACCCGCCAAAATTCTCCCACCGTCATGCCGCCCATCAACAACGGCAGTGCCATCACCGGCACGACCGCTAGAAACGTGTAGAACGAATGAAGCGACGACGAAACCAGCTTGCCCAACACGACATCATAACCTTTGAGATCAGTGAGAAACAACAACCCCAGCGTCCCCTCGCGCCGCTCCTCGCTGATGCAATCCGCCGTCTGAAAAACTCCCGCCATCATCACGTAACCCAGACACACGACACCGATGGCGATGAAAATCAACTGCGCCCGGTCATGGGGCGACGCGTGATTGCCCACCGTCATCAGCAAGCACCAGATGAGCATCATCGCGCCCGCCGCGATCCACCTCATCCGGTTCGTGACCGACTGTCGCGCCTGCACCTGCAACTCGCGCGTGATGACGGGGAGGAAGTTCATGGGCGTGAGTTAGCCGCAGGCGTGGCTGGCTTGCAATACTTTTACACATGCCATCTCGCCCCACTCGATGCGGTGAGGATGTGGCAATGCGCTGGGTGACGTTCGGCGGTACGGCGCGTTGTCCTCAACGCGCCGCTGGCTGGAACGAGAGCAACCGGATTCACGAATGCGGCGCGCAGGGACTCATGCGCCCTATCTCGGTCTCACCCGACCTTAATCACACCTATTCTATTTAGTGTTACTAAATTGTCGTTGCCTTACTTTTTTTTGTAAGTAGGATTTCACCATGATTGCAGCAGAAAAATCTGAAACCGTAAGTTTCTCGATCAAGGGGCAGGTGGTCATTCCCCGCCGCCTGCGCAAGGAGTTTGAGATTGAAGAAGGCACGAAAGCCACCGTTGTCTCCACGCCGGAAGGCATTTTGCTCAAGCCCATCACCCGCACCTACATCAAAAGTCTGCGCGGTAAATACAAGCACCTGCCCCTGATGGAGACGCTCAAAGACATGAAGCGACAGGAGAAAGACCGCTGACATGGCTTCCAAACATGGCGCGCAAATCCCCCTCCCTCTCCGCTTCGATCGGGGAGAGGGCCGGGGTGAGGTGTCGAATTCCAACTTGAACTAATATGGCTTCCAAAGTTTTGGATTCTTGGGCACTGATGGCCTACTTCAAGGGCGAACCCGCCGGGTTGACCGTGGAAGAATTGATCCACAAAGCCAGTGCCGAGAAAATCCGGCTGCTGTTGTCCGTGGTGAACTGGGGCGAAGTCTATTACGGCATGTGGCGCGCGGGCGGCAAGGAAGTCGCCGACTCAGTGGCCGGAGATTTGTCCCGGTTGCCGATAGACGTTGTGGGCGTGGGCGACGATCTAGTGCTTGCCCGACAAGCCGCCACCTACAAAGCCACCCGCAAAATGTCCTACGCTGATTGCTTTGCCGCTGCGCTGGCCAAAGCCAGGAATGCTGAACTCGTCACCGGCGACCCGGAGTTCAAGGAGTTGGAAAAGGAAATCAAAATCAACTGGTTGAAATAGCCGCCCTCCGTTCCCCGTTCCCATCTATTCTGCTCAACCTGGCTGATAGCCGATAGACCTTTGCTGCGTTTTGACATGGACTATGAGTCATGTCGAAACGTGACAAAATCCTTTCTGCCCTTGGACTGAGCGTCCGCAAGAATCGCGAGGCCCGCGAATTCACGCAGGAAAAACTTGCCGAGAAATCCGGCCTTGATCCCACCTACATCAGCGACATCGAGCGCGGCTTGCGCAATCCCGGCATCAAGAACGTCGCCAAGCTCGCCAAGGCACTGGGGCTGACCACCGCCGAACTCTGCAAGGGAGTGGACGCGTGAGCAAATCAAAGGAGCGCGGTCGGTACCAGACCGCAGCACGCCCGCAACATCAACACGCTGCGAACGGGGACCGTTCGCGCTCCGGCAAAGCCACCAACCTCCATGAAGACGCGCCACCCTACACTGTAGCGGAGGTCTGTGACCGCCGGACGGACGAACGGGAAGATCGGCACTTACAGAGTGCCGCTACAAAAACGGCTCAAGGCCCTGCCTTGCGTTTCATTGACCTCTTCTGCGGCATCGGCGGTTTCCGCTACGCCTTCGAGCGCGCCGGTTGCCAGTGCGTCTTTTCCTCCGACTGGAACGAGCAGGCGCAGATCACCTACGAAGCCAACCACGGCGAGCGACCGCACGGCGACATCCATACCGTGGCTGTGGCGGACATTCCCGCGCACGACATCCTGTGCGCCGGATTTCCCTGCCAACCCTTCAGCATCGCGGGCGTCTCCAAGAAACTCAGCCTCGGCAAAAAGCACGGCTTTGAGGACAAGGAACAGGGCAACCTCTTCTTCACGCTGGCCGACATCATTGATTACCACCGGCCAGAAGCGTTCGTGTTGGAGAACGTAAAGAACCTCCGCAGCCACGATCAGGGTCGCACATTTCAAGTCATCTATGACACACTGACCAACGCACTTGGCTACACCGTTTATTATCAAGTCATAGATGCGCGGAGCGTCGTGCCGCAACACCGCGAACGCATCTTCCTCGTCGGCTTCAAGGAACGGCGTGGGTTTGAATTCCCGGAATTCCCGGCGGAAGGGCCAAAGCTCGAAACCATCCTCGAAGACAATGTGCCGGAGAAATACACGCTCACCGACCATCTGTGGAATTGAACTTGTCGCTTGCAGCACCGTAGGTGCGACATCTTTGTAGAAACCAATCAAAAAAGATTTTCAAGCTCCGTTAGGAGCGGCATCTTCGGCGCATGGCCAATACCTACTCGCAAATTTATATCCATGACATCTTCGCCGTCGAAGGCAGGCAGAACCTCATCCAGCCCGAACACAACGACGAGCTTCAAAAATACATCACCGGCATCGTCTCTGGGCAAAAGCAAAAGTTGATTGCGATAAACAACATGCCGGATCACCTGCATCTGCTCGTTGGCATGAAGCCGGATTTGTCGCTTTCAGATTTGGTGCGTGATGTTAAAGCTGGCTCGTCAAAGTTCATCAAAGAAAAGCGTTGGGTGGCTGGAAGATTTTCATGGCAGGAGGGTTTCGGCGCATTTTCCTATTCCCGTTCGCAACTGAGCGCGGTGATTCGTTACATCGAAAACCAGCAAAAGCATCACGCGAAGAAATCGTTTCGTGAAGAATATGTCGAATTACTGGAGAAGTTCGGCGTGGATTACGACCCGCGATACATTTTCAAGACCGGCGACGAATGATTTCCGAATATGCCGCCCCTACGGGGCTGATATTTCTTTTGGGTGTGGGTTTCTACAAAGATGTCGCACCTACGGTGCTGGGCTTCAGCGCTGAAAAATCTCCTCGCGATGGAAGCGAAGAAACTCTCCGTCCGGCTCGGCCAACTTTTCTGGCAAGCGAATCGGCTGGCCCGCGAATGGAACAAAATTCTGTTCGAGTGCTGGCTGCGGAAAGAAGCTCCGCAATCGCTTGCTCAGAACAACGCCCAGCTTTTCGTCGAGTGTGATAAGCCCGGCATCGAAAGCAGCGTCATGCAATGTCGAAAGGCAAAGTCCGTTTCGCGGATTCAGTCGGTCGTCTGGAAATTTTCCCCACGGCTTGATGTGGCTCGCGATCAATAAACGCGGAATATTGATGCCGCTGATGCAGCAGCGCACGTCGTAGGCGGTGAGAACCGATTGCCGGAAGAATTGCTGCCCTCGGCGAACTTTGACTGTCGCCTGTGTTTCGGTTGGGCCAGTCGGCGCGACGAGCCGGACTTTGTCGCGTTGGAGGAAATCCACCTCCTTCGTCTCATCGTGAGTGAATAAATCGTGGAGGATTTGTTCGCTCTCCGCACCCAGCGTGGAGAGGTTCGATTGGAACTCAGCCCACATGGCCTTGTCTTGCTTCGTCGCGCCTTGCAATCCACGAATTCCACGAGCTTGTTGCACGGGATCAAGTGACGCGAAGTTGACGAGCTTCATTGCCAAACTGCTCGGTGTCCGCCCCATCTTTGCCGCTGTTTCGACGATGATGGGATTGCCTCGGTGCAGCTTTCCGAACGGCAGCTTGCAATAGAGATTCAGCGCGATGAGGAAATGTTCGCGCGTCCATTTCACAGCCGGAGCTTTTGCCATGCGGCCAGGCTGCCAGTCACAACGGCGATTGCCAATCAGTAACGATCATTTCACCGCCACGATTCTGTAATGATCGTGGTTTTCTTCAGTGTCCATATTGCCCGCAGCCACCGCAGCCTTCATGTTTGCGAAAAACCCATCAAGTGCCACTTGTGCGCTACTTACGGTTTCAAATCGGAGCGGGCTAGTTACTCCGTCCGTTTCTTCAGCCCACTCGGCATCGTCCCAGCCAGAGGTGTAGATGACCTCGATTTTGCATTGCATGATTTATCCTAAAATCGGCAGTTGAGGGCATGCTCCGCCGTGGCGCGGGTTTGGTGACTGCGCTTTGAGGCTGTTTTGTTGTTCGTGACGCTCGGGTTTTCTGGTTTTCATCCGCTCCAGATGGGCAAGGCTCGTC
>JANNAO010000360.1:0-3413 GCA_031384405.1 Verrucomicrobiota bacterium
TTTTAATGAATTTGTTCACCAAAAAAAACAACACCCCATTTTTTATCTTTTGGGTGGGGTTGTTCACCCACACCCCCCCGCTCCGGGGGCAGCGCGCCCGTTTGCTTGGTGACAATCAACCGCGCCGCGCCAACTCTTTACACCGCCACGGGTGCTTTGATGGCGGGATGCGGGTCGTAACTGACGAGTTCGATGTCCTCGAACTTGAAGTCGCGGATGTTCTTCACGGCGGGGTTCAACTTGATCTGCGGCAATGGACGCGGTTCGCGGGTGAGTTGCAGTTTCGCCTGCTCGACGTGGTTCGAGTAGAGGTGCAGGTCACCGAACGTGTGGACAAAATCACCCGGCTTCAGTTCGCAGACCTGCGCCACCATCAATGTCAGGAGCGCGTAACTCGCGATGTTGAACGGCACGCCGAGAAAGATGTCCGCGCTGCGTTGGTAAAGCTGACAACTCAATTCGCCCTCGCTCACATAGAATTGAAACAAAGAGTGACACGGCGGCAACGCCATGCCTTGGATTTCGCCGGGATTCCACGCGCTGACGATGAGGCGACGGCTATCGGGATTTTTTTTGATCTGCGCGATGACATCCTCGATCTGGTTGATGCTGCGGCCATCAGCGGTGCGCCAGTCGCACCATTGCGCACCATAGACGCGCCCCAGATCGCCGTTCTCATCCGCCCATTCGTTCCAGATCGTGACGCCGTTGTCGGTGAGATATTTGATGTTCGTCTCGCCGCGCAGAAACCAGAGCAGTTCGTGGATGATGGATTTGGTGTGAACCTTCTTGGTGGTCAGCAGTGGAAAACCGTCTGCGAGCGGACAACGCATCTGCGCGCCGAACAGGGAATACGTGCCCGTGCCCGTGCGGTCAGCTTTGAATTTACCATGCTCCATGACGTGCCGGAGCAGATCGAGATACTGAATCATGCCGGGGAAATTGAACCACGAAACACACGAAACACACGAAAGAAAAACACCACTGATTTAGGCTAATCGCTCCGCTGCGATTGTGAACATTACAGCCGGAATCTGAAAGTTACGTTCCCGTTACAGCCGCACCGGTGCTTCCAGCAAAGAGTGGATCGTCTTCTTCAACTGATCAAAGTCCAAAGGCTTGGTGAAGAACTCAACTGCGCCCGCAATTTGCGCCGAATAGCGAGTCACATCCGATCCCAGTGCTGTGATCATGATGATGGGGATTTTGCGAGTGGCCTCCTGCCGCTGAAGTATCTCGCATAGCGTCAAACCGTCGAGGTCTGGAAGCAGGAGATCAGTCAGGATCAAATCGGGCGAATGTTCCCAAGCCTGATTCAACGCGTCAGTGCTGTTCGCGGCGGTCACGATCTTGTAATCGCAATCCGCAAGCCGGTATTGAAGCATCTCGATGAATTCCAGTTCGTCGTCCACCACCAAAATACATTTTGACATGCGAATTGGATAACTCATCTGCGTTACGACATTGCGGCGGGGCGGTTAAGAATTGCTGACACGTATAAAAATTAAAGCGGGGGAATCGTTGCCGATTCCCCCGCTTCTGTCAGGTCCGAGTCAGTTAGTTGGCCACTACCCGGAAGCACTTCGCACCCGTCGCAGAGACAGAGAACGTGAGCGTACCGCCCGTGCCCGCTTGCGCCGCTCCTTCATTGCCCCAGGCGATGAGAGCGGTGAGGGACGTGGTGGATTCGAGTTGGTAGCTGTAACCGGACTGCGAGGTGAAGCTGATGTCCACGTTCGCGCCGTTCGGCGTGATGACGAGCGTCACCGGGTTCGGGGAAGGTGGTGCTGGAATCAAGTAGCCGAGTTTGTCGAGTGCGGTCCATCTGTGCGCCCACGTGTCGTTTGTCCCAAACGCGCCGCGATAGCTTGTTGAGACAGGCGCACCAGCGAGGACATTGGTGAGCAGCGGGCTGCCAGCGAGGGGACGCGGGTTGAGTCCGAGGTTGTTGGTGTAGCTGACGCCGCCGAGCAGAGGATCGAGTTCGGAGTTGCCGTTGGTCGCCACGAACAGCGCGTTGGCGCTGAATGCGTTTGAGGCGACGTTCTGCACCGTGTTGGCGAGGATGGACACGCCGGTGACAAACTCGTTGAGGCCGTCACTGTCCACGAGGACGCCCTGGTTGAACTCTGTGAACGTGGAGTTGAACACGTTGGGACGGGCTTCATCGCGGGCGTTCCAAGCACGACCACCGCCGAAGGAGCTGTTGCCTTTGCCGCGTCCGATCAGGGTGGCGTTGAACACGGCCCATGAGCTGGCGGGAGACGCGTTGCCGCCGGGATAACCCGTCTGGCTGAGGTCGCCATCGGTTTCAAAACCACGGCTGTCGGTGCTGCCTGCGCCCGGCGGCTTGATGCCAAACCAGAACTGGTTCGTGCCGCGATAACCCTGATCCGTGTCGAAGTCGTCGTCTTCGCAGAACGCGGCGACGAGGTGATGCGTGTTGACGTTGCCGCCCCACCATTCGAAGGCGTCATCCGAACTGGCGAACACTTCAACGTAGGAGATGTCCGTGCCGCTGCCGACGCCGCCCATCGTGAGGCCGTTCAACTCCTTGGCCGCAGCGAAGACGTTGCCGGGATGACGGATGGAGACGTAGCGAAGTGTGCCGGAATTGTCGGTGTCATCGTTGCCGCCGAAGATGTGTTCGGCGAGTGTGCCCGCGCCGGTTGTGCCTTCAAAGACTTCATAACGCGGAGAAGCGGCGTTGCCGGTGACGTCTTGCGCGCTGTTGATCTGGCCTTTGCCGCAGAGGACGATGCCGCCCCATTGACCGGTGAGAGTCGGGGGAACGTCGTTGGGATTGTTCACGTCGTCGCCTTCAAAGGTGAAGATGATGGGACGTTCAACCGTGCCTGTGGCGTAGAGTTTGCCGCCGCGAGTGACCCAGAGTGCGGAGACAAGGTTGGGAATGCCGGTGCGACCGATCAGCGTGGCGTTGTTCGTCGCGCCTTTGATGACCGTGCCGGGTTCAATCGTCAGCACCGCGTTGGTCTGCACATACACCACCGTCTGCAAAATGTAGGTGTTCGTCGCATACCAGCTTTCAGTGCCGGTGATGTCTGCGGTCACATTGACGACGGCAGCCTGAGCGGTCGCTGCGGAGAGAAGCCCCGTCACAGCCAATGGAGTAAGTAATCTTTTGAGTTTCAGTTTCATTTCGAGTTTGAGTTTTTTGTTAAACGAGCGTGTGGAGGATGAGTCAGTTTCGTGACCAACAAAGGGCGGTTGTGTGACGATTCGGAAAACTTGGCTGGAAAAGTTTTAATAAGGAAACCAGGAAGGCAGGAATGGGAGGCGAGATTTCTGGTTTCATGGATTCCTTATTCAACCGGTTTTGCCTCCCGTCAGTGAGTCGAGCAAACCAGTTGGATGTTTCCGGATCAGAACTCGCAACTGAGCGAGATGCCGAA
>JANNAO010000471.1:0-4617 GCA_031384405.1 Verrucomicrobiota bacterium
CGCCGGGGGCGGCCCGCACTCCTTCCGATTGCCCTGTTGCTCACGTTCGCTTTCGTATTCGCAACCACCGCGTCCGCTCAAACCAACATTGCAAAAGAAGTCACGGCTCTCGCTCCCGGCGATTACAGCAACTGGATCGAACTCGGCGGCGGCGGCTATTTCAGCAGCGGCGACAAGGCGCAATTCCAACGCCGCTCCGGTTTTCAAGACGGCGCGTTCGGCGGGATTGAATCACTGCATCTGGAAGATCGCGCTGGCGAACGTGGGATCATCACGCTTGATGGGCGCGGGATTTTTGACAACCACGATTATTTGATCAAACTGCGCGTCGCCGAGCCAGACAAGGGTTTCTTCGAGTTCGGTTTCAGCGGATTCCGCACCTGGTACGACGGCAGCGGCGGCTATTTCCCCGGCGGCACGAATCATTCCTTCTCGCTCTACAACGAGGAATTGTTTGTAGATCGCGACCGCTTCTGGTTCGAGACAGGACTGAGATTGCCCAACGTGCCGGAGATCACATTCCGGTTCTCGCACGAGACGCGCGACGGAAAGAAAGACTCCACGAGTTGGGGCGACACGACGTTGCTCGGATTATCCGGCGCGAACACCACGCGCGGCATTGTGCCGACGTTTCTGACACTGGACGAGACGCGCGACACGCTCGCGCTCGACATGAAGCACAAACTTGCCAAGACGGACTTCGGTCTCGGTTTGCGTTACGAGGACATCAATTATGACAACACGCGGAATATCCATCGCCGTCCGGGCGAACTCACGGGCAGCGTGACGGCAGCGGCGGATCGCTTTTTGACACAACGTGAGACGGTTCACGCAGACCTGTTCAACGCGCATGGCTTCACCACCACGCGGTTCAACGACAAGTCCATGCTGTCGTTCGGCGGTTCGTACACGCGGATGGAGACGGACATCGGCGGCAGCCGCATTTATGGCGCGGATTACGACGCAGTTTATGATCCATCGTTCGCACGCCGCCAGCAACGCGACGAAGGTTTCTTCAATCTCAGCGGCGGCACGGTGCTGGATCAATACGTCGGCAACGTGAGTTACAGGTTTGCGCCCACGCCGGTGTTTGTGATCGTGCCGTCGCTGCGCGTCGAGCACATGGATCAACACGGTGTTGCAGAAATGACCGAGACGGATTTTGGCGCGGCACCGGCACGCGCGGCATTCACCGAGAATTTGATCAACACGCACGAGCGCGGGTTCACGGATCTCTCCGGAGCGTTGGAACTGCGCTACACCGGCTTCACCAACTGGGTTCTTTACACGCGTGGTGAATGGCTTGTGGGTGAAGGAAGTTTGCGCGAGCGCCAAGGCGAATCCGATCCCGACGCCGCGCCCGCTCTGATCGAACGCGACACGGACTCGACGCGATTCACCCAAAAATATGTGGCAGGCGTGAACTGGTATCCGCTCCGCCGCCTGAACATGAGCGCGCAATACTATCACAAGGTGCGAGCGAACAGTTACGATCATCGCCTCGACTTCACGACAAACGCGCCACCGAGCGGCAATCGTTACCCGGCATATCTCACCTATCAGGATTTCACCACGGACGATGTGAACTTCCGCGTGACGATGCGCCCCTTGAACAACCTCACGCTCGTGAGCCGGTATGATTTCCAATTTTCCACCGTGGACACGCGGGCCGACGCGCTCGCTGAAATGGAAAGCGCGGAGGTGACCTCGCACATTTTCAGCCAGAGCGTGAGCTGGTCGCCGTTTGCGCGGCTGTATCTCCAAGCCAATGCGAGTTACGCGCTGGATCAAACGCGCACGCCGTTCAATGACTTCACCGGAAGTGCCACGAACAACATCGTGCCCAAGTCGAAGAACAATTATTGGAACGCGGGCGTCACGGCGGGTTTCGCGCTGGATGATCGCACCGACCTGAATGTGCAATACAACTACTACCGGGCGGATAATTTCACGGACAACTCGGCGTTCAGCGTGCCGTTCGGTTCAGACACGGAGGAACACACGGTCACGACCACGTTGTCTCGCCAGATCACGAGCCGCCTGCGCTGGAGTTTGAAGTATGCCTATCTCACCTATCAGGACAACGCGTCGGGCGGGAACAATGATTTCGACGCGCACCTCGTGCAAACAAGCGTCCAGTATCGGTTCTGAACACTCAACACACTTGAATCATGAAAACCAAACACATCGCCATACTCCTCACCGTGGGAACGGTCACACTTGCCACCAGCATCGCTTCGGCTGCGGAGGCAAAAGAACTATGGGATAAAAGCTGCGCCTCCTGCCACGGCAAGGATGGTCGTGGCCAGACCAAGATGGGTGCCAAGGCTGGCGTGAAGGATTACACCGACTCGAAAGTGCAGGACGCGTTGAAAGATGATGTGGCGTTCAAATCCGTGAAAGAAGGCATGAAGGACGGAGCAAAAGACTTGATGAAGCCCTTCGCCGACAAACTGACAGACGACGAGATTAAATCGCTGATCGCCTACGTGCGGACGTTCAAGAAATGATTTGTAGTGGGACAGCGCATCTTGCCTGTCCGGGTGGGGAGTTGAAACGAAAGCAGTGCCGAACCTGAGCGTTGGGATTGGACAGGCAGGATGCGTTGTCCCACTACGAGGACGACTAAAATGAGCGACAACACACCAACCCGATCATCGCCGCGCCACCTGCGAAACTGGTTGAGCTTGGGCGGCGCGATGCTGGCGGCCAGCGCATTCTTCGCGTTCCTGTTGCTCTTCGCTTTCGATCTTTTCTCACGCACTGGCAATCCCTACCTCGGCATTCTCGCCTACGTCATCGCGCCCGGATTTCTTTGTCTCGGACTCAGCGCGATGGCTTTGGGGTTTTGGATACAACGCCGATATCAACGCCGATCTCCTTCGAGTCCGAACCCTCACGCATTGTCGTTTAATTTCTCCCGACCGACTGATCGTCGAAAGCTCGTGTTGTTCGCGGTTGCCAGCGGCGTGTTCCTGCTCTTCACCGCCATCGGCAGCTACAAGAGTTATCAGGTCAGCGAGTCGGTTCAGTTCTGTGGACAAGCCTGCCACGTCCCGATGAAACCCGAGTTCACCGCGTATCAGAATTCCCCGCACGCGCGCGTCGCCTGCGTGGAATGTCACGTCGGGCACGGCGCAGAAGCATTTGTCGCCGCGAAGATGAACGGCGTCCACCAACTCATCGGCGTGATCACGGATGATTACGCGCGCCCGATCAAGACGCCCATCAAAAATCTCCGCCCCGCGCGCGAGACTTGCGAGCAATGTCATTGGCCGCAGAAATTTTCCGGCAACATTGATCGCACGTATCAATCCTACCTCGCGGACGCCACCAACACGCCCTACGCCGTGCGTCTCTCGCTCAATGTCGGCGGGGCTGATCCCGCGCACGGGCCTGTGGGCGGCATCCATTGGCACGTCAGTCAGGACAACAAAATCGAATACATCGCCACGGATGATCGGCGTCAGGTCATCCCGTGGGTGCGCGTCACCGATCCGCAGGGCAAAGTCACAGAATATCGCGTGCCGGGATTTACGAACGATCCTGCCGCCTACGAAATGCGCACGATGGATTGCATAGATTGCCACAACCGCCCATCGCATCGCTTCCGTTCGCCCAATGACGCCGTCAATTACGCCATGAGCATCGGCAAGATTGATCAGGCATTGCCTTGGGTGAAATCCAACGCCGTGGCTGTGCTGGTGAAGAAATACAAGACCGAGCATGAGGCACTGGAAAACATCGCCGCCATGTTGCTCGGCGCGTATCCTGACACCGCTGTCTCAAGCAAACTCATCGCCGAAGTGCAGAATATCTATCGCCAAAACTTTTTCCCGGAAATGAAGGCTGATTGGCGCGCGTATCCTGAAAACATCGGCCACAAAGATTGGCCCGGCTGTTTCCGTTGCCACGACGAGCGACATGTGGCGACAGAGACGAAGAAGAAAATTCCTGCCAGCGATTGCAAATCCTGCCACACGATCCTCTCGCAAGGTGGCCCTGTGGAATTGGATCAGATATCTCCGCGCGGCCAAGAGTTCAAGCATCCCGGCGACCCTGTGGACGGCGCGTGCAGCGATTGTCACAACGGCGGACTTTGATGGAGGCCGCTTGATTCAAGATATAGCCGTCCTGTGTTCAATTATACTGCTGACGCATACACGCCCGCATCGCGCTCTGGATAGCTCTCGTAGATGTGCTTGAACAGGGCGGAACACTTTTGTTCGTAGATCGGTGTGGCGTAGACACTCATTTCAAAACATAGCGTCCGGTCTTTAACGTGCCGACGCGCTTCACCAATCCGGCTTTTACTAGCGGACGCAGCAAATCCATCGCGCCCTGCTTGGAGACCTTCAGTGCCGCCCAAAGTTCGGACGGCGTCATGCCGCCGCTCTTGCCGAGCAGTTTCAGCAACTGCTCCTGACGCGGACGCAGAATCACCTTCTCGCGCGCAGACGACACCGAGAGTTCCCCCATCCGCTCCCATACCCGCTCCAGCGTTTGCCGCAAACCCTCGGCACAATACTCCAGCCACGAAGTCAGGTCATCGCCCTCACGTCGCACCGCATCCAGCGCCGCGTAATAGCGCGGACGATCCTCCCAATAGAATTCGTC
>JANNAO010000491.1:0-3816 GCA_031384405.1 Verrucomicrobiota bacterium
TTTCGTTTGTGGGACTGCCTTCTTGCCTGACAAACGGGCGGGCTACCCGCCGTTTTTTCTTACCATCATATATTTTGTAGCCCCCCCTGGACCGGAATGCTCCCTGCCCCACTACCAAGCTTTGCCACACTCCCTGTGCCGAATCCTTCCGCACCGGTTGACCACAGCCGCGACAGTGCAATTGCGCGAGATGCGGCCAGAGGACTTTCATGTGATCGCAAATCTCCGTCATTGTGCCGACGGTGCTGCGCGTGGAGCGGACGGCGTTGCGCTGTTCGATGGCGATGGCGGGCGGGATTCCTTCGATGCTGTCCACTTGCGGCTTGTCCATGCGATCAAAGAACTGCCGCGCGTAAGGGGAAAAAGTTTCGATGTAACGCCGCTGGCCTTCGGCGTAAAGCGTGTCGAACGCGAGCGAGCTTTTGCCCGAACCGCTCAGGCCAGTGATGACGATGAGCCGGTGCAGCGGCAGATCGAGATCGAAATTCTTGAGATTATTATGCCGCACACCGCGCAAGCGGATGACGGTGGATGATTTTGGTTCAGACACGCGCGTGGAAAGTAGAGAAGCGTCCAAAGTTGTCAAACCAGACGGCGCGGCGGCCGACCACCAACAAACCTCCCATGAATCGCGATTGACCGACGGCGTGCGCCTTCTCATCCTTGCCGCATGAATCGCCGTGAATTTATCCAAACAACCGGAGCGTTTGCTGCCGGAATTTCCATCGCTTCAGTGACTGGTTGTTCCACCACCAAATCATGCTGCGTGAAACCTTGGTTTGAAATTTCTCTCGCTGAGTGGTCGTTGCATCGTGCCATTCGTGATGAGAAGAAATTGACCAATTTGGATTTTCCCAAAGTGGCCAAGCAGGAGTTCGGCATCAGTGCCATCGAGTATGTGAACCAGTTATTCATGGATAAGGCGCGCGACGAGGCTTATCTCAAGGAACTCAAAGGTATTTGCGATGGTGAAGGCGTGAAGAGTTTGCTGATCATGTGCGATAGCGAAGGAAATCTTGGCGATCAATCCACTGAGATGCGCGAGCAGGCGGTGAAGAATCATCACAAGTGGGCGGACGCGGCGAAGTTTCTCGGTTGTCACAGCATTCGCGTGAATGCGGCGACGGGCAACGCGGGCAGTTTCGAGGAACAACAGAAGCGCGCGGCGGATGGGTTGGCAAAGCTGGGCGAGTATTGCGCGACGCTGGGGTTGAACGCGATTGTGGAAAATCACGGCGGGCTGTCATCCAACGGCGCGTGGCTGGCGGGCGTGATGCGGTTGGTGAACAAACCCAACGTCGGCACGCTGCCGGACTTCGGGAATTTTGTTATTGATCGTGCGAAGAACGAACAATACGACCGTTACCTTGGGACGACGGAACTGATGCCGTTTGCGAAGGGAGTCAGTGCCAAGTCGCATGATTTTGACGAAGCAGGCAATGAGAAGAACACGGATTATCGGCGCATGATGAAGATCGTGAAGGATGCGGGCTACTGCGGGTTCGTGGGGATTGAATACGAAGGCAGCGGCTTGGGCGAATATGAAGGCATCCGCGCGACGAAGAAATTGCTGGAGACGGTGCGGGCTGAGTTAGCGTAGAAAAGTCCGGATAAAAATCACAGTGTTGAAAACTACAACTCACGAATGAAACTGATCTACACCCTGCTGCCATTGCTTGTTTGCGTTGCCTCAATCGCGCGTGCTGAAGTTCCTGACAACCTCGTCGCTGACGGCGTGCCTGTCGCCTCGAAGGAATTAAAAGCGGAGGCGGGTCGCTATCTGGAGTTTCGCGCGGCGAGTTTCAGCGGCTGGCATCCCAAGCGGCGCGAGATGTTGATCGCCACGCGCTTTGCGGATTCGGTGCAGATGCACGAGGTGCGGATGCCGGGCGGGGCGAGGCGACAATTGACCTTCACGCCTGAACCCGTGAGCGGCGGTTCGTGGCAGCCGAGATATGGAAACTACATTTTGTTCGCGCAAGATTCCGGCGGTGGCGAGTTCTACCAATATTACCGGCTCGATCCCGACACGGGGCGGATCACGTTGCTCACGGATGGAAAGTCGCGTAACGGCAGCGGACGTTTTGCGCGGAGTGGAGAAAAGTTCGCCTACACCTCGACGCGTCGCACGGGTCGCGACACGGACATTTACGTGATGAACCCGGCGAATCCGACGACGGATAAACTGCTGTGCGAATTGTCCGGGGCCGGTTGGAGTGTGTCGGATTGGTCGCACGATGAAACGAAGTTGCTGGTGAGCGAATATGTTTCCATCAATCAGAGCCCCGTATATCTGGTGGATGCGACGACGGGCGCGAAGGAATTGCTCACGCCGGATGCCGCGATGCCGGTGGCGTATTCCGGCGCGCTGTTCACGAAGGATGGCAACTCCATTTTCCTGACGAGCGATGCGGGATCGGAGTTTCACCGGCTCACGCGAATGGATTTGAAGACGCGCGCGGTGCAAGTGTTGACGGCGGATATTTCGTGGGACGTGGCGGAGTTCGATCTGGCGCCAGACGGAAAGACGATTGCCTTCGTGACGAACGAGGAGGGATTGGGGCGGCTGCATTTGCGCGATGCGAGGACAGGAAAGAAACTTCGCGCGCCGGAATTGCCTGCGGGCATTCCGTCTGGCGTGACGTGGCACGAGAACGGTCGTGATCTGGCGTTCAACTTCACCTCGGCACGCTCGCCAGCGGATGCTTACTCCTATGACATCAAACGCGCAAAGCTTGAACGCTGGACGGAAAGCGAGACGGGCGGGTTGAACACATCGCGATTCGTCGAGCCGGAACTCGTTCGCATCAAGAGCTTCGACGGACTGCCAATCTCCGGGTTCCTCTATCGGCCCGATGCGAAACAATTTCCCGGCAAGCGACCTGTCATCGTCAACATTCACGGCGGGCCGGAATCACAATCGCGTCCGATATTCCAAGCGCGTAACAATTATTATCTGAACGAACTGGGCGTGGCGGTGTTTTATCCCAACGTGCGCGGCTCGTCGGGTTTTGGAAAAACTTTTCTCACGCTCGACAACGGATTCAAGCGCGAGGATTCCGTGAAAGACATCGGCGCGTTTCTGGATTGGATCGGTCGCGATGCTGGGCTGGACTCAACGCGCGTGGCGGTGATGGGTGGAAGTTATGGCGGCTACATGACACTGGCGTGTCTGACGCATTTCAGTGATCGCCTGCGTTGCGGCGTGGATGTGGTGGGCATTTCGAGCTTCGTCACGTTCCTGAAAAACACGCAGGATTACCGGCGCGATCTGCGTCGCGTGGAGTACGGCGACGAACGCGACCCGGCGATGGCGGAGTTTCTGCAACGAGTTTCACCGCTCACGAACGTCGAAAAGATTCGCAAGCCGTTGTTCGTCGTGCAGGGCAAGAACGATCCGCGCGTGCCGGTGACCGAAGCCGAGCAGATGGTGAAAGCCGTGCGCGATCAGGGCGGTGCGGCGTGGTATCTGATGGCGAAGGACGAGGGGCATGGATTTCAAAAGAAGAAGAACGCGGATTTTCAGTTCATCAGCACGATCCAGTTTTTGCAGGAACAACTGCTGCGGTGAGATTGTTGGTTTGATCTAATGACCCTATCGCACGAGGATTCAACCCGAACTCCGAAATAGAACTGGCGGTGCGGCGCGATTGTAGCGGCGGGCATCCCTGCCTGCCGTAGAGGGCGCGCATCCTTGCCGCCCGGAAAGGGGCGTGGATTTCTGTACGTCTCTCGAATCTCCTGTGTCGTGCGTTGCTCGTGCGATTACTTCCGCCGGGCAGGGATGCCCAGCTCTACGGCAGGCAAGGATGCCTG
>JANNAO010000504.1:0-14653 GCA_031384405.1 Verrucomicrobiota bacterium
GTGATTGTTTCTGACGCCCTCTTTCTATCACCGAAGTTGTATTTCAACAAGCAGTGGTTTTGCAAAGCCAGATTCCACATTTGATTCCGTTGCCTGCCCTGCATAGCCTTCGCGCATGGACGCCGACATCATCAAACGCGCACTTGCCGACATCACTGCCGGGCTTCCGGGATTTCGCGTGTGGCCGGAATGTAAATCCGTGGTAAAAGAAGTCGCCGATGAACTCAAAACAGGAAATCCCCTGCATCCCGATTGACAAGCCAATCAGTTGGGATGACTGGCTCAAGGGTCGCCGCGCTCGGCGCGAGTTGAGCCAGCGCATCGCGCCGGGCATCAACCGCCGCGAATCCAGCTCCAGCGACAAACGCCTCCGCAAACTCTTCAACGGCGAACGCGGCCTGCCCTTCACTCCGACGGAAAAACTTTGAATCTTTTGCCGCGAACGCATTCGCGGTTGAAGCCCTTTTCCCTCTCACGCAAACATCATCCGGCAAATGATGACCGAGGCAATGATGCCCACGGTATCAGCGATCAATCCAGCGGGGATGGCGTGGCGAGTGCGCTTGACACCAACTGCGCCAAAGTAAACTGCGATGACGTAGAAGGTGGTTTCCGTGCTGCCGAAAATCGTCCCCGCCGTGCGCGCCAGCAAACTGTCCGGGCCGAATTCTTTCACGATGTCCGAAAATAATCCCAGCGATCCACTGCCGCTCAATGGACGCACCAGAGACATGGGCAGCAGTTCGGTCGGGAATCCCACGGCGTCGAGCGCGGGCTTGAGCAGGTCGCTCAGGAGTTTGATTCCGCCCGCCTCGCGGAACATGCCGATGGCGACAAGGATCGCCACGAGATACGGGATGATCATCACGGATGTTTTGAAACCTTCCTTCGCGCCTTCGACGAATTCCTCATACACCTTCACACGGCGCAGCGCGGCGTAGAGCGGGAAGAACGAGAGCAGGAACGGGATCGAGAGCATCGCCGCCGTGTTCACGGCGCGAATGAAACCGTTTTGTTTCATCAACGACTCCGAAGCCGTTTTGCCAATCCACTCTGGAAAGCCGACGCGCAAAAATGCCCAGATGAAAACTCCTGCAAACGCGGTAAGCGCGAGCCAGCCGAACCAGTTGAGCGGGGCGGCGGAAGCACCTTCATTCGCAGCAGCCGAGGTGACGAGGCTCTGATCAGATTTGGGGTTTTCAATTTGAGCCTCCTCACGTCGGCTGCTACCAGAAATAGGCGGCAACCGATAGCCTGGAAGTTTCTCCAACAATTTTACCGACGTGATGCCAGCGATGGTGGAACAAATCGTCGCCATGATCGCCGTGCCGACGATGGCAGTGGGGTTGATGGCATGGGCGACAGCCAAGACTGCGATGGCGGTGGCAGGGATGAGTTGAATGGAACTCGTGTTGATGGCGAGGAACGTGACCATCGCGTTCGAGGCGATACCGGGGCGCGGGTTGAGCGTTTCCAAATCTTTCATCGCGCGGATGCCCATCGGCGTGGCGGCGTTTGAGAGGCCGAGGATATTCGCCGCCATGTTCATCAACATCGAACCCATCGCGGGATGTTCGGGCGGCACATCGGGGAAAAGTTTCCGCATCACGGGACGCATCGCCCGCGCCAGCACTTGGATCAAACCTGCTTTCTCCGCGAGACGCATGATGCCGAGCCAGAGTGCCATCACGCCCGCGAGTGGCAGGGCGAGCTTCATCACTGCGTATTCGGCGCGCTCGAAGGCGGCTTTGGTGACGGCTTCGAGCGAGTCGTTGGCCGCGCCGATCAACACCGCTGCCACCATGAGGCCGAGCCAGATGTAATTGAGCATGGCGCGAGGCTACAAGTGTGCGGGCGATTGTGAAGCCCGAAAACTGGGTGCGATTAAAGTCTGATGAGGCCGGGGTAGGGCGCGTCAGTCCCTGCGCGCCGTCTTCGCGAATCAAGATGCTCTCGTTGCAGCCAGCGGCGCGTTGAGGACAACGCGCCGTACCGCCGAACGTTCCGCAGCGCATAGCCTCACCCGAGTTTAATCACACCCCATAAAACTTGTGGTCACAAAAGTCTGTTGAGCGAACAGCCCATGCCAATTATTCTCCGCCCATGCCGATCTACGAATTTCATTGCGGGAAATGTGAGAAGGACAGCGAGATACTCGTCCGTTCCAGCGAGTGGGAGGGAACGAAATGTCCGCACTGCGGTTCAGCGAAGTTGTCGAAGAAGTTTTCCACGTTCGCCTCGTCCTCGGCTGGAGAATCTGCGTCGTCTCCGTCGTGCAGCGGCGTGCCGAAATCCTGCGGCATGTGTGGCACGGGCAAACCGCACCGGCATTAAGGATAGCCTCCGCAAAAGACGCTCGCCCTCACGCCGACCCACTTCATTAACCACGGCAACATTCAACATTCAACATTCAACGTCGAACGCTCAAGGCCGGACGAGCCGTCGTGTGCTTCGATGTTGGGAGTTGAATGTTGAGTGTTCCCACCCGGTTCAGAAGTTCAATGCGTGAAATTTTAGTTGAGGAAATTTCTCTCCCGGCGGGAGAAAAATAGGGTGAGGGGAAGCTGTCGCTGGAATCGGCTTGAGAATTTCCTAACCCGTCCGTCGGCAAATCTTTTTCGCTGTCACTTCCCGCAAATCTGTCACCGCCCAATCTGGCGTGTGGTGTTTCAATTCGTCCAAGGTCGCCCCGCCCGTTGCCACGGCCAGCACATGCGCGCCGATGGCACGACCACACTTCACATCCAGCGGCGTGTCGCCGATGACGACGACTTCTTCGCCTCGCAGTTGTTTCCCCAGCACGCGAGAACCGCGCGTGTGCGCGGCGCGAGCGATGTGATCGCGGTCTTCGTGATCGTCGGCGAAACCGCCTGTCACAAATTCATTCCAGAGATTGAAATGTCGCAGCTTGATCTCTGCGCCGAGACGGATGTTGCCGGTGAGCAAGCCGAGCGTCGGCGGATTCGGCAACGCTTGAAGCTCACGTATCAATTCCCAGATGCCGGGGCACTCCTCGGTTTTGCTGTGACCGAGAATGTGGTCGAGCCAGAAGACGTAACGCTCGAAGAAGCGAGCGAAGTTTTCCGTGTTCGGCTTGATGCCATTCACCACAAAGAATTCACGCACCAGTCCGACATCTGTGCGCCCGGCGAATTTGATCTTCTCAGTTCCGTTCGGCACACCGAACTCGGTAGCGAACACCTTGGCAAATGCTTTCACGCCAGCCCCGCCCGTGTGAACGAGCGTGCCGTCTATGTCGAAGAGAACGAGTTTTACCATCGGATGCACAGGGTAACAAATCTCCACCCGGCTACGCAACGCGCGGATCAAGCGGAGAGTATTTCATTAACACCGTGGCTTTAGCCCGGTGTAACGAGGGAGGGTTGGAGTTTCAGCCGTTTCAACGGCTTTGGCGTCTGCCGTGAGAAACCGTTGAAACGGTTCTCACGGGTTTTGCGCGCCTTTCCACCGGGCTAAAGCCACGGTGTTAATGAAAACCGCCAAGGAACAATCGAATTCAGATGCGTCTAACCTGATGCTCACTGTTGTTTCGATTTTGCAACAAAAGACATCACCAATGCGCCGAAAGACACGAAGAAGAAAATCGGATCAGTGAGGCAATCCCAGAGGTTTCCAGATTCAGCAATACCAGCCAGCCACGCGGCAATCGCCAGCAGCATCACGATGCCGAAACGATTCCGTCGCCATTGTAAAAACAGAGCAACGCTTCCGATCAACACGAACAGCGGTCCGAAATGCCAGCCATGCGCGAACGGATCAACAGAGCCAATGCCCAACGCCAGCGGATAAAGAACCAGACCAGTCGCCACGCCGAAAATCCACATTGCTCGACGATCTTCACGGCGAAGAAGCTCTGCATCGAAAAATGTTTTGCTCACGTAGGCCGCCAATACCGTTAGCAGCGGAACACTCCAGTGATCCATCACCGCCGCCAACAAGCGCGCCAGCGGCAGGCCCGCCACGGGAATCATCAACGTGCCCAGCGCGATCAATCCCAGCCCCACGCACCAACCTGCGCCGCGCGGATTGAACCGAAGTTTGCGCGCCAGTGCTGCGAACAAAATCATCAGCGCGAGCATCGGCGCGACGAATGAAACGATGACTGCTGCGAGCGGAGTGATCATTCGCGCGCTCCTTTCATCTGCGCTTCCAGCCACGCCACGTTGAACGTCGCTTCCTTGATGCCTTTGCGTTTCCAAGTGTAGGTGACGTGAATTAAGCCGTCGCTAGTCTGCAACACCGTCGGATACGAAAACTCTTCCTTCGCTTCTGCGACCAACGTGGCCGCGCGCTTCCACGTCGTTCCGTTGTCGGAAGAAATGGCGAGGCACAGATTGTCGCGACCAGAATCCGTGTCGTTGAACGCGAGCAAGAGTCGCCCGTCCGAAAGCCGGATCGCATCCAGACCGGAATTCGAGTTCGGCAGATCAATTGTTTCCAGCGGCGACCAGGTGCGCCCGGCGTCGGATGTTCGCGTCGCGTGAATCTTCTTAGCCGTTCCCGCCGTGCGATTGAGCATGAGTGCGTTGGTTTCGTTCAGCGCGACGAGCGCGGGTTGAAACGCCGTGCGCCCGCCGAATGCGCGTGTCTTGACGACATCGAATCCGTCGTTGCTAGGCGTCAACCAGAGCAGTTCGGAAAACTTTCCCAGCACTTCATGATAGATCGGCACGACGAATCCGCCGTCCGCTGTCGGCGCGGGTGCGTTCTTTACCAGCTCGCTGATGTTGAAGAACGGAGTTAATCCCAGCTTGCGCGAGCGCGACCACGTCACGCCGCCGTCGCTGGAGGATTTCAAATTAAGCTGGCTGCACGACCAGCCGCCGAAGCCAGTGGTCACGTAAAGCATGTGCAGTTGATCGTTTGTTCCGCTGAAGGCGATAGCGTTGCCGACTTTTTTGACGTAACGAAATGTTTCTTCGCCCGCCGCCTCATGCGTGCCTGCGGAGACTGGAGTTGACCATGCGTTCGTCAAACCAGCGTCGCGTGAGGAAACATAAAGCGCGACATCGCGTGCGCCTTCGCGCGAACCCGCATACCAGATGGCGACCATGCGACCATCCGGCGTTTGACAGATGGACGAGACATGCGCGCTCGGATGGACGAATCGCGCATCAACAAACTGTTCGTGGAATTCTGGGGCTTCGTTAGTTCGCGCGGGAGTGATGGGCGGAACGACGAATCGCGCGGCTGGGACAGGCGAAACGCGCCAGCCGTCGCGCAGCCCGATAAACACGAGCAACGCAAGCGTGAGGCTGATCCAGATGAAGCGGCGCGCGTTCGGGTTCATGATGAAAATCGTCCTCGTTCTCGTTCTCGTCCTCGATTCTGTTCCGGGTTCGAGGACGAGATTGAGGTCTCCAACGACACGCTCACGCGATAATAACGAATCTCCGTCTTGAGCGATTCCAGCGAGCGTTCGCCGAGCGCGTGTTTCCATTCTGGCCAGCGCGCGTCGGTGCGGGCGAATCGCAGCCAGGCTTTGCGCGAGTAAAATGTTTTGAACCGGCCAACCTCCTCGATCTTCAACCCTCGTTCGCGAGCCAGTGTTTGAAATGCGGGAGCAACCGATTCTTCCGCAAACACAACTTCGACGGTTGGAACATTGGTCTGTGCCGAGATAAATTTGTCTGCGTCGAACATCTGCACGCTGTAGCCGAGCCGCATTGAAAGCAGCGCGGGCTGATGCATTCCATACATCCGGGCCGTGTGACCACCGACTTTTTCCTTCACGTCCGGCGCGATGCTGCTGATGCCGAGCGTGGGATAAATCAAACCCAGGCAAATCATCAGGACGAGTGCTGCGCTCGCAGCGGGCGTCCAGACATCGGAAGAACGGCAGGCTTGCCACGCGCCGTAAGCCACCACCGCCAGACACAACATCGGCCCGACAAAACCAAGTTTGAACCACAGCGCAAACACAGAAACAAACACGCCAACCAGCGCGAGCAAGACGAGCGACAGCCGCCACGCGAACGCTTTCCATTTCGTTGGCGATGCTTGAAGCCATTCCGCCGCGAGCACTGCTTGAAGCGGAATCACCGCGAGCATGTAACGCTCGAACGCTTTCATGAAAAAGAACGGCAGGATGGAGACGAACAACCACGCCAGCAGCCACGAAGTGTTTTGCGACCGCTCGTCGCGAGCCTTCTTCAAGTGGAGAATCACCGCGCCAACCACGAGCGGTGTCCACGGAAAGATCAATCCCAGCGCGCCGCCGAGCGCGGAGAAAGGGGACATGGCATTCCACGTCCCGAACTTTCTGTCCATGAGTTCTTCGCCAAGAATCTGCGCGAATTTGTCGCCCCAAAGATGTTTCATCGCGAGCGGCCACGGCAGCGAGATGGCGGCGACGATTGTGATCCAAAGCAGAAGTTGACCCGCGCGGCGCGCGAGAATGTTCCAAGCATTGAAAGCCCACAACGCCGCCAACGCGCCTGCTGCGAAAAAGAAAAATCCTATCGGCCCTTTCATCAGGAACGAAAGCCCGACCCAGATCGCGCAGACAACGAGGTCGAAAAGTTTTTCGCCTTTGATCCAGCGCAGCCAGAACAGGACTGCGAAAGACGCGAACACAGCGACTGGTAAATCCAGCAACGTTTGACGCGCTTGAATAGCCACACCCACGCAGCCCATCGCCAGCAAGCCTGCGAGCAGGCCGTTCGAGCCAAACTGAAGACCTGTTTTGTTCCCGGCGACGACATCGGACGGAGTGTGCCCGTCCCCGGGCACAGCAACATGGAGGGGTGTCACGGGTTGATTTTTTCGATCGCTCTCGACCTGATCACGCTGCTGCGCCCGATGACGGGCGCACTCCGGAGCAGAGATTCCGCGTCGCGAAAGTTGTCGCGCCAGCAGACACGCACACAGGCAAAGTCCCGCGCCCGCCAGCACCGCCCAAATCCGCGCGGAGACGAGATTGATGCCGAAAATTTTGTAGGTGGAGAGAGTTGCCCAGTAGAGGAGCGGTGGTTTGCGCAGGCGGGGTTGATCGTTCAGCCACGGGGTGAGCCATTCGCCGCGCGCGTCCATCTCCATCGGAGTTCGCAGCGAAAGCTGATACTCGTCCGAACACGTCACGCCCGTCTCGCTCCAGATGGACGTGAAATTGAGGAGCAGCGTAAAGATGAACACGAGCCACGGCGACCAGCGATACAAGGTCGCTTCGCTGTTCGTGACGGGTGATGATTCTGGCGGCATCGCGCGGATTGGTAGCGAATGGGTGCGGGCGTTGCAACTTCAATTCAGGCGTCACTCAATTTCCGCCGCGCACGTCCCACGCATCGCGCAGGCCGTCGCCGACGAAATTCAACGCAAGCAACGTCGCGACCAGCACGCCGCCGGGAAAGATGATCAGCCACCAGTAGATGCGGATGGGATTGATCTGCTCCGCGCCTTCCGCGATGAGCGATCCCCAACTGGCCATCGGCGGTTGGATGCCGAGGCCGAGGTAGCTGAGAAAACTTTCGTAGAGGATGATCGCGGGGACGGTCAGCGTGAGATAAACGATCACGACGCCGAGAACATTTGGGATGATGTGATGGCGTAGAATCCAGACCGGCCCCGCGCCAAGAACGCGGCTGGCATCCACGAATTGTCGTGAGCGCAACGACAACACTTGCCCGCGAACGATGCGAGCCATCGTCAGCCACGACACCGCACCCAGGCCGACGAACAGGAAGATGAGTCGCGCGGATTTTGCCAGCGTTGGCGAACCTGTGGCTGCGAGCCAGTTTTTAAGAACTCCTTCCAGTGTCGTGATAAGGACGATGACGAAGATGATGGACGGCAGCGAATACAGGATGTCCACGAAACGCATCATCGCGCTGTCGGTCTTTCCACCGACGTAGCCAGCCGTCGCACCCCAGGTCACACCGATGACCAGGCTCACGCCCGCGCCGACGATGCCGACGAGCAGCGAAATCTGTGCGCCGAACATCACGCGCGTGAAAACATCGCGTCCGTGAACATCGGTGCCGAACCAATGTTTCCAGCTAGGCGGCTGGAATTGATTGTCGGAAAGAGCATCGGGATTGTGCGGTGAAATCAACGGCCAGAGCAGCACGAGCAGGATGATTGCGCCGAGAAACCACGCGCTGAAACGGGCGAGGCGATTGCGGCGGAAACGTCGCCACGCGCGTTCGTTCGGAGAAGCGGGTGGGGCGAGGCTACTGACGAGCCGGCTCGCGGGGACGCTCGCCCCACCAGTCTGGCCCTCGACCCTCGACTCTTGCCTCTTGACTCTTTCGTCCACAGGTTCACTCATACTTCACCCTTGGGTCGAGCAACGTGTAAGCGAAGTCCACGAGCAGGTTCAAAACGACGAGCATCGTCGCATACAAAATCACGAGACCTACGACCATCGTGTAATCCCGGTTCAGCGAGCCGTTCACAATGAACACGCCGATGCCAGGAATCTGGAAGATGGTTTCGATCACGAACGAGCCAGTGAGCAGATCAGCGAGCAGCGGGCCGGAATAGGAAACCACCGGCAGTACCGCGAGGCGGAAGGCGTGTTTCAAAAGCAACGCATGTTCACTCAAACCTTTGGCGCGTGCGGCGGTGACGAACTCGGATTGCATGGTGTTCAACATGCCTTCGCGCATCAGCCGAGCGATGCGTCCTGAAAAGAAAAGTCCCAGCGCGATGACCGGCAACACCGCGTGCCACGGCGAAGTCCATAGAGCGACTGGCAACCATTTCCAATGAATCGCAAACCCCATGACGAGCAGCGGTGCGATGACGAATCCAGGAACGCAAACCATGAGAATCGCGAACAAGCTGCCCGCGTAATCCTCCCAGCGACCACGTTTCACAGCAGAGTAATATCCAACTGGAATGCCCACACCCATCGCGAACCCGAACGCCATCGCGCCGAGCAACAACGAAACTGGCAACGCCTGCACGATGATGTCAGTGACACTGTGATTGCGGTATTTCAGTGACGGCCCGAAATCGCCATGAGCCAAGTCGCCGAGGTAGGCGATGTATTGTTTCCAGATGGGTTGATCGAGACGGTACTTGGCTTGGAGTTGGCGTTCGATCTCCGGTGAAGCTGGCTTTCGTTCTCTGTCAAACGGTCCACCCGGAGCCAATCGCACTAGAACAAAAGCCAAGAAGCTGATGACCAGCAAGAGTGGTATCAGCGAGGCGAGGCGTTTGAGAAAATACATGGCTACCTTTGCTCCGTAGCAGCCGACGTGAGTCGGCTCTGACTGATTTCGGGTTTAGAATGAGCCGACTCACGTCGGCTGCTACGAGTTGAAGCGGGGGAGTTCGACTTCACCTTGTAAATGTATTGCATCGGATGTTCATCCAGGATGTTTTGCCAGATACCTTTGATCTTGTCGTCGTTGTAGTAATTGAACCCGGCGTAGAAATAGATCGGCACGATGGGCGGTTCTTCGGCGATGAGAATCGTTTCGGCCTGTCGGAAAATCTCGGCGCGCTTCTGGAGATCAGTCTCAAGATTGGCCTGCTTGATGAGCGCGTCGTAGCGGTCGTTCTTCCAGCCAGTGCGGTTGTTGCCGCTGGTGCTCGTGAACAGATCGAGGAACGTATTCGCGTCGTTGTAATCACCGATCCAGCTCGAAGTCGAGATGTCGTAATCCAGCTTGGATTGTTGCGAGTAAAAAACTTTGCGCTCGATCTGGCGCAGTTCGACATCCACTCCCAAGACGTCCTTCCACATCTGTTGAAGTTCGATGCCGACTTTGCCGTGAAGTTTTCCGCCGCCGCCGGACGCGGAAAAAAACGTGTAGGTCACGCGCGGGAAACCTTTGCCTCCGGGATAACCCGCATCGGCGAGAAGTTTGCGCGCGGTGTCGGGATCGAATCTCGGCGCGGGCGGCGATGTGTAATTCGCCACGCCCAACGGCACAAAATGCCACGCGGGACGCTCCGCTCCTTTGGTGAGTTTGGCGATGATGCGATCTTTGTCTGTGGCGAGAGCGAAGGCACGTCGCACACGCGCGTCATCGAACGGTTTCTTTGTCACGTTGAAGCGGTAAAAATAAGTGCCGAGATACGTGAAGCTGTGGAAGTCCGGGCGCTTGCCAAGCACGTCCATCAATTCGGCGGGCACGAGGTCTTTGTCCCACACGATGTCGGCCACGCCCGTCTCGTACAGATTGAGCGCGGTGTTGGGTGAACCGGTCGGCAGCACGTCAATGATCTCGGACGCGGTGTTCGCAGCGTCCCAGTAGTTTGAATTTCGCAGCAGACGGACTTTGTCGTTCACGCGCCATGCGCCGAGCGTGAACGCGCCACTCGTGGGCAGCGGCTTGGCGTGTAGCCAACGGTCGCCGCGCTTCTCGATTACAGAGCGAGGCACGACGGCGAGTGTGGGGAAGGAACACAGTTCGAGGAAGAACGCGAGCGGCGAGTTTAGTTCAACTTGGACCGTGCGAGAATCCACCGCGCGGATGCCGACCTCGTTCGCATTCGTAATCTTGCCGCTGTTCCAATCCTCCGCGCCCTTGATGTAAAACAATTGCCCCGCGTAGTCGCCTGCTGTCGCCGGACTCAACGCGCGAAACCACGACCACACCACGTCGTCGCTCGTGATGGGTTCGCCCGTGGACCAGCCAGCGTTGGTGCGCAGATGAAACGTGTAAGTGCGACCATCGGGTGAAATATCCCAACGCTCGGCGATGGCCGGAACGGGTGTGGCATTGCGTGGTTCGAGTTTGGTGAGTCCGTCGAACAACGCCTTGGTGATGCGCATCTCCGAGACGCCGGTGACGATATGGGGATCGAGGGATTCGGGTTCGTTGGCGTTGCAGATGGTGATGTGGGCGGCGGGTTCGCGAGTGCCGCAGCCGGACAACAATGCAAAATTAAAAATTAAAAATGCAAAAACGGTGGCGATGCGAGAACGGGTAGTGGGACAGCGCGTCTCGCCTGTCCTTCGCGAGTGTATGACTTGAACCCGCACTCCCAATTTGAGTGGCGTCAGGCATCCCTGCCTGACGTGGAGGGCGGCATCACTGCCGCCCGGAGAGAACGCCGATATGCGAAAGAGGTCCGAGGCTTTGTTGTGCGCCTGATGCGGGTGTGCGGTTCTTTCCGCCGGGCTAGGAAGCCCGGCTCTACGGCAGGCAAGGATGCCTGCCGCTACGGTTCTGCTTCGGAGTTCGGCTTGAAAAGAGTGAGCGACGGGCTGGTGTGGGATTGGACAGGCGAGACGCGCTGTCCCACTACTGCGGCAATCAGTCGTTTCTGTGCGTGAAGACGTTCGCCAAAAACAAAACCGCGCCAGCGGGGTGTTCCCAGTGGCGCGGTTCGCGATTTGCATCGCCGGAATCTTTTACTGTGTCACGGCGTTTGTTCCAGCAGCAGGTGCGGCGGCTGGAACTGTATTCGTGGAACTCAACATCGCTGGCGCACCCGCCGGAGCGGAATGTGTCGGCACAGCTTTGGATTCAGCTTCGACGCCGCTGGTGAATTTCTTCAGCTTGTCGCCATGCACGCCCTTCGAGAGCAGTGCGATGATGATCAACAGCGCGAAGAACGCGATGGCTGCAAACTTTGTGATCTTGGTGAGCGGATTGCCCGCGCCCGCGCCGAACAATGCGTCCGCCGCGCCCGCGCCGAACGCCAGACCTGCGCCCGCTTCTTTCTTGGGCAGTTGCACCAGCACCAGCAGGATCAACAACACGCAATCCACGACCAACACCGCCGTCAATAAACCGATGAATAAGCTCATAATCGTATCTTAGATGGAATTTTTGATGATGTCAGCAAAACTTCGCGCTTCCAAAGCCGCGCCGCCCACGAGCGCGCCGTCCACGTCCGGCTGGCTCATCAACTCTTTCGCGTTGGCGGGTTTTACGCTGCCGCCGTATTGGATGCGGACTTTCTTCGCAGTCGCCTCATCGAACAGCTTCACGAGTTGAGCGCGGATAAATGCGTGTGCGTCTTGCGCCTGCTGCGTCGTGGCGGTTTTGCCCGTGCCGATGGCCCAGACAGGTTCATAGGCGATGACGGTTTCAACCATCTGTTCCTTGGTCAAACCAGCAAGGCTGCCGCTAACCTGCGTTTCCAAAACTTTTTCCATCAAGCCGCCTTCACGTTCGGCGAGAGTTTCGCCCACGCAAACAATCGGCTTCAAGTTGGCCGCGTGAACCGCTGCCGCCTTCTTCGCGATCAACGCGTCAGATTCCTTCTGGTATTGGCGACGTTCGCTGTGACCGAGGATGACGTAGCGCGTGGAAAATTCCTTGAGCATCCCAGCGGCGATCTCGCCCGTGAATGCGCCATTGCCGTTCTCGCTCATGTTCTGCGCGCCGAGACGGATGTTGGAGTCGAGGATGGCTTTGGAGACGGATTCCAGCGCGGTGTATGGCGGGCAGACGACGATATCCACTTCCTTCACGTTCGCGAGATCGCGCTTGAGGTCGTCCACGAGGGCGAGCGCTTCGGCGACCGTCTTGTTCATCTTCCAGTTACCCGCAATGATCAGTTTACGTTCTTTGTTCATTTTAATTTTTAAAACCACGAATTAACACGAATGGTTACTAATTTAATTGTCCAAAAGTAATTCTGCGTTTGATGGAAATTTTCTCCACAAATCAAAATTGCTTTGAACGCAAGCGTTGTGCTGCTCGTGCGAAGCATTTCGCCCATTCCAAGCCGTGTTTAGATGATGGTATAAATGACTCATTTCAACTTGAAACGCTTCCAAGGAGTAATTCGGGTCACCCGTCATTTCGGCAATGGTTTCATCCAGTTGCTCTTTGGCTTCGCATAAATGGAAGAGAACGGCATCGCGATTCATCGCGCGATTTGATTCGTGTTGATTCGTGTCCATTAGTGGTTACTTCTCCGTCAATGCTGCGACGCCCGGCAATTCTTTGCCTTCCAAAAATTCCAAGCTCGCGCCGCCACCGGTGCTCATGAATGTCACTTTGTCACCCATGCCCGCACGATTGATGGCTTTCACGCTGTCGCCGCCGCCGATGATGGTCTTGGCGCCGCTCTTTTGCGTAGCATCAACGACCGCCTGAGCAACCGTATTGGTGCCGACAGCAAAACGCTTGTCTTCAAAAATCCCCATCGGGCCGTTCCACAAAACCGTCTTGGCGCTGGTGATCGCCTGGGCGAACGCCGCTGCGGAAGCCGGGCCGATGTCCACGCCTTCTTCGGAATCGGAAATGTTCGGCTCGCTGTTCGTGCGCGGGTTGGTCAGGTCAATGATCGGCTTGCCCTTCTTGTTCAACTTGTCGGTGACGACAGGTGTCGCGACTGTGTTGTCCGTCGGCAACAGAAACTGCACACCGAGCTTCTTGGCTTTCTCCAACGCCGCAAGCGCCATGTCGGTCTTGTCCGGTTCAACGAGGGATTTACCGATCTTGAAACCTTGCGCGAGCTTGAACGTGTAAGCCATCGCGCCGCCGATCAAAATCGTATCCGCCTTTTCGAGCAGGCGATCAATCACCTTGATCTTGTCGGAAACTTTCGCGCCGCCGAGGATGACCACGAACGGACGAGCGGGATTCTCCAATTCGTCACCGAGGAACTTGAGTTCGCGCTCCATCAACAAGCCCGCCGCGCACTGTCCGCCGCGCTTTGCCACAATGCGAGCAATGCCTTCGGTGGAAGCGTGCGCGCGATGCGCCGCGCCGAACGCGTCATTCACATAAACATCCGCCAGCTTCGCGAGCTTCTCGGCGAACACAGGATCGTTCGCTTCCTCTTCGTTGTAGTAACGGACGTTTTCCAGCAGCAACACGCCACCGGGCGGAAGTTCGTTGGCGAGCTTCTCCACTTTTTCACCGATGCAATCGTCCGCGAAATTTACCTTCGTGCCGAGCAACTCAGCGAGACGAGCCGCGACGGGACGCAACGACATCGTGGCTTCGCGCTGTCCCTTGGGGCGACCCATGTGTGCCGCGAGGATGACGCGACCGCCTTTTTCGATCAGCAAGCGGAGCGTGGGGAGCGTTTCCTTGATGCGCGTCTCATCGGTGATGACCATCGCGCCGTTCTTTTCTTCGAGCGGCACGTTGTAATCCACGCGGATGAAAACGCGTTTGCCATGAACATTGAGATCGCGAACCGTGAGCTTTGCCATAAATCGTTTCTGTCTGGTATTGTCCCCAAAAAGGGAACGCGCAGGGTAGCGATGGAGTGCGCGAAGTCAATGTTTTCGCCGGGCAAAACAGGGACGCGCAGAACTTTTCTGGTTGGAGGCAGGTCAACTTGAGGTTGGCAGGAATCAACTCACCAACTCATACCAATTATTGCGCTGATGCGGCTCGTAGCCGAGGTCTTTGATGAGGCGATGCATGTCCGGCACGGTCATGCGGAAGGTCGTGCCCGCCTGCGAGACCACGTTCTCCTCGATCATGATGCTGCCGAGATCGTTCGCGCCGAACTTGAGTGCTACCTGCCCGATCTCCAACCCCTGCGTCACCCACGAGCTTTGGATGTTCTCGAAGTTGTCGAGGTAGATGCGGGCGAGTGCCTGCGTGCGGAGATACTCATGCGCGCCCACCGTCGGGGCTTTCAACTTCGTGTGTTCCGCCTGAAACGTCCACGCGATGAACGCGGTGAAATGGCCGGGGATTGGTTGATGGTTGATGGTTGATAGGTGATGGGGCTGCGCGGCGGGGGCTTCACTTGCAACTTT
>JANNAO010000554.1:0-16185 GCA_031384405.1 Verrucomicrobiota bacterium
ACACTCACCGCAGCGACGGCGTGCAGGATGGGATTCTCCTTCAACTTGCCATTCGCGATCAACCGGCGGATCGCGATGACGAGAGCCACGTACGCACCAGTGATCGCCGCTGTGCGAGTGCCGCCGTCCGCCTGCAACACATCGCAATCCACGCAGATGGTGCGTTGGCCGAGCTTTTCCAGATCGAGAGTCGCCCGCATCGCGCGACCGATGAGCCGTTGGATTTCAGACGAGCGCCCGTCAAGTTTCCCCTTCGTGATGTCGCGCGGCTTCCGTTGCAAGGTTGAATACGGCAGCATTGAATACTCCGCCGTGATCCAACCGCCCGCGACGTTTTGATCCTTCATCCAACGCGGAACAGTCTCCTCGATGGTGACGCCGCAGATGACGCGCGTGTTGCCCCACTCGATGAGCGTCGAGCCGGTGGCATAAGGCGCGATGTGGTTCTGAAATCGCAGCGGACGGATTTGATTCGGTTGCCGGCCATCAGCGCGCGTCGAGGAGTTGGATGATTGTATTTGAGCCATGTTGCCACGTATCGTAGAGCGCGGAGAAAAACTCAGCAATGTGGAAATGAAATCGCGGTGCTGATGAGGCTCTTTCAAAACTGTAGGGCACGACCTAATGAGTGCTGCCCAGTTGTGATCGGCACGCGGAATGAGGGGTTGGCGAGGGCGGGGTCACTACCAACCGCAGCGAATAGCTTCGGGCGTTTCACCGCGCTCGCGAAGTTTGCGAAGGCTCAGAGCATCGTGACGTTTGGCAAGGCGGACTCCGCCTTCGTCGGTCATCAGTGGACAATGAAAAAACTCTGGCGCACGCAGGCCGAGTGCGCGGTAGAGCAGAATTTGCCGCGCGGTGCTGACGAGCAAATCCGCGCCGCGCACGACTTCGCTGATCCGCATGGCAGCATCGTCCACCACGCAGGCGAGTTGGTAGGCGGGAACATCATCGTGTCGCCAGATAACAAAATCACCGAAGTCTTTTCCGGCGACGAACGATTGCGGGCCGAGATTGTTGTCGGTGAAGGAAATGGTTTCGCCGTCGGGAACTCGGAAGCGCCAGTAGAATTTACGATTTACGATTTCGGATTCACGCGTTGCCCGGCACGTTCCTGCGTAGATCTGCTCGTCATCATCTTCGGCGTGCGGAGCGCGTGAGGCGGCGGCGATGTCTTTGCGTGAACAGGTGCAGGGATAGATGAGTCCGGTGGTGCGGAGTTGATCAAGTGCGGCGCGGTAGAAACTCATGCGCTCGCTTTGATTGTAGGGTGCAAACTGTCCGCCGCAGTCCGGACCTTCCTGCCAATCGAACCCGAACCATCTCAAGTCCTCGAACATGGCCGTGACGAATTCCTGTTTGCAACGTGAGCGATCCAAGTCTTCATTGCGGAAGATCAACGTCCCGTTGCGAGAGAGTGCGCGTTGTTGTGCAGCCCAGAATGTCCGCGCGTGGCCGAGGTGAAGGTGGCCTGTGGGTGAAGGGGCAAGGCGGCCTCGATACGCGGCGTGGTGCGTGGTGCGTGGTGCGTGAAGAGGTGAGGACACGTTGCCTGCCTTCTTTCGTTAATACGTCAGCAACTCCAACAAGTTCTGGCCGTGCGTGGCGAGTTCCCATTGGCCTTTGCGTTTGGTGACGATCTTGCCGCAAGGGTTTTTCTTCTGCTCGGCCTCATTGACCGAGAGGAGTTGGAATCTGGATTTGCCTTTCAACTCGGATGCGGCGCGTGGGATGAGTTCGATGGGGATGCCATTGAAGTTGAGTGCGAGTTCGTAACCAGCGATGCCTTCCTTGGTAGCTTGTGGGTTTGGTTTGACGAGAGATGCGTAGCGGGTAAGCCACGGGAAATTCGTGGCGCGCACGGTCACGCGACAAAGTTCCGTTTGGCTTTGGAGAAGTTTGACTAGGTTGAAGGCGTTACCTTGTTCGTGTTGCTCCAACAGGATGGCGCGAGGATCAATGCCCAGAAAATTTTGGCCGTTCCATTGGCCGTGGTCGTTGTGTTGTCCGGGGAAAGTCTTCGCATACCATGTCGCGAAGCGTTCGTTGACGAAGAGGTTCAGTTCAAAGTGAACGTGAGCGCGATCTTTGGAGATGCCTTGACGTGTGTTGGCGGTGCGACCCATGACGCCGATCTGTTCGCGGCTTTTTACAGTCGCACCAGACTTCAAGCTCTCGCGCACTTCGCTCAAGTGGGCGTAGGTGGAATAGACTTCGATGCCATCAATGGTGTGACGCAGGATGATGTAGTTGCCATAATTGGAGAGTGCGGATTTGCGGTTGATGTAGGCGACGGTACCATCGGCGGTGGCGTTGACGGGGTCGGTGGGTTCGCCGCGCTTGTCGCGTTGCAGGCAGCGGATGTCGAGTCCCTCGTGCATCTGCCAGCCTTCGGTGCGGACGCAACCAAAGCATCCACTCATCCAGGGTTTGCCGACGGTCGGCACGAAAAATTTCTCACCGCCACCATCTGCGTCGTAGATGGCGCGGTTGGCGGTGGGCAGATTGAAAGGTTCAGCAGCGAGGAATTGTCCGGTGAGAAAACCGACTGCGATTGCGAACTGGATGATGTGTCTGTACGCGAAACTAAAACAACTCACTGCGCTCCTCCGTCTTCCGGTTTGTTATCGGCTTTCTTTTTCTTGGGCTCTTTGACACCAGCGGCTTTATTCCAACCTTTCACAATGATGTCAGCCTCCTCACGGTCAGCATCGGGCGAGAATGAAAGAGTGCCGTCGGAGATGCGCCGCGTGATGAGCGGGGCGGCGAGCCAGCGATCAAAGACGTTCGTGCCTTGGCGGAACTGGCTGCGGATGGCGAAGCGGCGTTGCGGATTGGCGGAGGAATATTGTTCGAGCAGGCGTTGACCTTGTTGGTTTAACTGGATGGAGAGAATGAATTCATCACCGCTCGCGATCACAGTTGTTGCGGCGATGTCTGTCTCGTTGAGAAAAGCTGTCTTCTCGATGGTCACGGAAATGGGCGAGGCGCGCAGGACGGAAACCTTTTCAGTCATGCCGGACGGATCATGCGGGGCTTCGAGATGAACGCGCAGAGTAGCGATCTGATTTTTTGATTTGGACGAGACCGTATCGCAGCCGACGACGGCGACAAGCGCGGCGGCCAGCAGCAAATAGATATTGAATCGGGACGAACGAATTACCATAGTGGTCACACGAAATCGTAACACGTAAGCAAAGTAAAGACTCATATGGGACAACAAACTAACAAGACCACCAAACGGAAACGCGCCAACGCCTACATGAAGCGCAAAGCCACGGCCATCAAAGCGAAGTTCAAGAAGAAGGCCGCCTGACCGATTTGCACAAATCAAAAGCCGCCCGATATGGGCGGCTTTTTTCGTTGGGATGAATGAATCAAATGTCTGTGACCAAGTCGCGCACTCGGACTTTCAACGCCGGCGCAATTGTCACCAGCAAAACGAAAGTGCGGCAAAATGGCGTTACCCACCAAAAGGTATTTAGTGAATGTCTGCGGGAGACTATTTTCTATTTTCCAATGAATGATATCTGCTAAGGTCGTCGCACCCGCAGTCGGGCAGCAGACATGAGTACTGTAACACGTTCGACGATTCTCCCATCGCCAAGGTTTTTACTTTTGACGCTGATGGCGATGTTGCTCGCCACGTCACCGACCTCTGCCGCAAATAATTCTTCTCCACCAGCCGGCACTGGCTACGTGGGCGATGATGCCTGCCGTTCCTGTCACCAAGACAAGACGATCTCTTATCATCAGACAGCCCACTTCATCACGTCACAAGCACCCGCCAAGGAGACGATTCTCGGAAAATTCAACCCCGGCGCGAACATCCTCAAGACCGCTGACACGAACTTGATCTTCGAGATGCAGGCCACGGAAGCGGGTTATTTCCAGAAAGCGGTGCGGACGGTTTCGCCAACACGCGTCGGCCATCGCTCCGAGAGATTCGACATCGTCATCGGCTCTGGTCGCAAGGGGCAGACCTATGGCTTTTGGAAAACCAACCTGCTTTGCCAACTTCCCGTCTCCTACTGGACTGAGATTGACGAATGGGTCAACAGTCCCGGCTATCGCGACGGCGTCGCCGTGTTTGAGCGCCCCATCACTCCGCGCTGTCTCGAATGTCACGCCACAACATTCACATCACTCGCCCCGCCCACCAATCGTTACGACAAGGTCAGCCTCGTGCTGGGCATGACCTGCGAGAAGTGTCACGGGCCGGGCGGTGAACACGTCGCAAAATTCCGCTCTGCGTCGCCGCCAAAACCTCCTGTGGACACAGCCATCATCAACCCCGCCAAACTTTCGCGCGAACGACAGATTGATACCTGCGCTTTGTGTCACGGCGGCGGCGGGGAAGCCATTACGCCGTCATTGTCGTTTGTGCCGGGTGATGTGATCGGGAAGCATCTGAAATTCCCCGAACGCGAACCCGACGCGCATGTGGATGTTCACGGCAGCCAGGTGGTGCTCATGGAGAAGAGCCGCTGCTTCCAATCCACCAAGACGATGACGTGCGTCACCTGCCATGATGTTCACATGCCGCAGCGCGACATCGCATCATTCGCGGCGAAGTGTCAGGCGTGTCACAAGATTGAAAGTTGCGGTGAGTTCGCCAAACTCGGCCACGAGATAGATCGCCAATGCGTGACCTGCCACATGCCGCTGCAAGAGACATCGCTGATCATCTCCAGCGTGAACGGAAAGAAAGTTCAGCCCAAAGTGCGTAATCACCAGATTGGAATTTATCCTGACATCCGACTTCCGAAGTGAAGCGCCTGATCGTCGCTGATTCAGCCTGCCTTGCAATGAACCACTCGTCTCGACTATTTCACGACAATCTCCGCCTTTCCTTATTTCAAAGTTGAGCCGCGCGTTCCATTTCGCTAACCCTGTGCGCACACATGTTCGTCCAACTCACATCATGATCGAGTTCATCGGCAAGTTTCATCCGTTGCTCGTGCATCTGCCCATCGGCTTTTTCACCCTGCTCGCCGTCCTCGAACTGCTTGCGCTCCGCCCTGACTGGAAGGAACTCGCCACGGCAAACCGTGTCATCCTGCTGCTGACAATTCCCGCGTCTCTGGCGAGCGTCGTGTGCGGATGGTTGCTCGCGCGTGGACTAGAAGAATCCAGATCGCTCGCGTGGCATCGCTGGCTCGGCACGGGTGTGGCGGCGGCGGCGATCATTCTCTGGATTGTGCGACAACGCGGCTGGATGCAGGCGTATCGCCGCTGTCTGTGCGCGACGCTTGTGTTGCTCACTATTGCCAGTCACTACGGCGGCTCGATCACGCATGGAGAAAATTTCCTCTCGTGGCCGAAGTCTTCTGTGCCGGTAAAATCATTCTCGTCGGAAGAGTTGTTGAAGCAACCCGCTTACGCCGCCGTCATCCAACCGATCTTCGATCAACGCTGCGTCAGTTGCCACAGCGAGAAGAAATCTAAAGGCGGACTTCGCATGGACACGTCGGAAAAACTTCTCAAGGGTGGCGACTCTGGCTCGTGCATTGATCCTGCGAACGCGGAAGAAAGTCTGCTCGGCAAGCGCATCTCACTGCCGATTGATGATGACGATCACATGCCGCCGGATGGCAAGCCGCAGTTGTCCGAATCACAACTCGCCGTCCTGCGTTGGTGGTTAAATGCTGGCGCGCCGACGGACAAGACGCTGGGTGAGTTGAAGCCGACGGAGGAAATGTTGATCCCGATCAAAGCATCCCTCACCACTCCTGCTCACAAAGGCGCACAAGTCCGGTGAGTTGTTTTCTGACACATTGTAGGAGAGAAGGTGGCGAGTCTTCGTCAGAAACCATGCGACTCCTTACGTCGTCGCCTACAAATATTTTTTATGCTCCACAGTGAATTGATCCCCGCCACCGAACCCGGTTCAAAACATCTTTGCGTCATGCTCCACGGCCTCGGCGACAGCATCGAAGGTTTTCGCTGGCTACCTGAAGCCATGCGATTGCCGTGGATGAACTACCTGCTCGTCAACGCGCCGGACGATTATTACGGCGGCTTCTCGTGGTTCGACATCTACGGCGAGATCATACCGGGAGTACATCGCAGTCGTGCGGCATTGTTTGAATTGCTCGACGCTCAACGCGCCAAAGGTTTTCCGACAGAACAGACCACGCTCGGCGGATTCTCCCAAGGTTGTCTCATGACGATGGACGTGGGGCTGCATTATCCGCATCGCTTCGCGGGTTTGGTCGGCATCAGTGGCTGGGTGTGTGACGCGGAAGCTGTTCTGAAATCACTTTCGCCCATCGCCAAACAACAACGCTTCCTCGTCACACACGGCACGCATGATCCTGTTGTGCCGTTCGAGCGAACGCGGCAACAAGTCGAGTGGTGCAAGGGTGCGGGACTGAACATCGAGTGGCATGAGTTTGCCAAGCCGCACACGATCGCAGGCGAGGAAGAGATGCGCGTCATCAGGAAGTTCGTGAGCGCTGGACGCCTGTGATCAGCTTTGAATTCTCCCCTCTTGCAATCGTATGTCTCCGGTTTATTCTTCACGCATGACTTGGCTGGACGTTTGCAAAGATAAAAACCTCCAAGACCTGCCTTACAAAATTGAACTCAACAAGGCGGGCAAAATCATTATGAGTCCGACTCGAAACAGACATGGCTTTTACTCCAGCAAGATCGCCCGACTTCTTTCTGAGTTAATGGGCAACGGTGAAAGTTTTGTGGAGCTTGCCGTGGACACAAGCGATTCAACAAAAGTGGCCGATGTTGCCTGGGCTTCTCCCAAGACGTTCGAGATCATCAGTGACGAAATCAGTTGCTCCATTGCTCCCGAAATCTGTGTGGAGGTGCGTTCGCCATTCAACCCGGATTCGGAAATGGACGAGAAAAGCGCGCTTTATCTGGCGGCTGGTGCGAAGGAATTCTGGCTGTGCGACGAAAGCGGGCACATGACTTTCTTCAACACCAAAGGGCAAATCAAACGCTCCAAGCTTTGCCGGAAGTTTCCCGCCAAGCTCTGACCGCCTTTTCTACTGCTGCTAAAGCTTTGACCCTTCGCCCCGCTTCCCGTAGCGTTCCAGCCAATTATGTTTGCTTGGTTCAAAAGAATTTTCGGCACTAAGAACGACCGCGAAGTTAAGAAGCTCCGCCCGCTGGTCGTGCGTATCAACGAGATCGAGGCTGGCTTGCAGTCGCTCTCTGACGATGACTTGCGTAAGAAAACCGCCGATTGGAAGGCGGAGTTTTCCACCATCGAGGACAAAGAACAACTCGCTGCCAAGCTCAACGAGATTTTGCCGGAGGCGTTCGCGGTGGTGAAGAACGCGTGCCGTCGCTTGTGCGGCACTGACGTGAGCGTGCGGAATCATCCGCTCCGTTGGGAGATGGTTCCGTTTGACGTGCAGCTCATCGGCGGTATCGCTCTGCACACCGGGAAAATTTCCGAAATGGCCACGGGCGAAGGCAAGACTCTCGTCGCGACTGCGCCGGTTTATCTGAATGCGCTCACGGGTCGCGGCGTGCATGTCGTGACGGTGAACGATTATCTCGCGTCGCGCGACGGCGAGTGGATGGGCGCGGTCTATAAATTTCTCGGACTGACGGTCGGCTGCATCCTACACGATCAACCGCCACAAGTTCGCCGCGAGCAATACGCTTGCGACATCACCTATGGAACGAACGCGGAGTTTGGTTTCGATTATCTGCGTGACAACGGCATGGCCACGCGCAAGGAGGAGCAAGTCCAGCGCGGGCATTACTTCGCTATCGTGGACGAAGTGGACTCAATCTTGATTGATGAAGCGCGCACGCCGCTCATCATCAGCGGCCCGGCGGTGCGGACGTTTGACGAGCAATACGCGCAGTGGAAACCGCTCGTGGACTCCATCGTTCGCGCGCAGGAACGGCTTTGCGCCCGGTATCTTTCCGAAGCGACAGACCTGCTGAAGAAGTTAAATCCCACCGACGGTTCAAATCCTCAAAACCTTGACGCGCTCAAAAAGGAAATCGGCCTGCTGCTCTTCCGCGTGAAGACCGGGCAACCGAAGTCTGAGGCGTTGATGAAAGTCTTGGAAGAGCCAGCCAACTTGAAACTGATGAACGATGCCGAGCTGTCGTTGCATCTGGATCAGAAGAAGGTGGAGCTTTACGCCGAGAAAGAACAGTTGCTCTACGCGATTGATGAAAAGAGTCACGAAGCTGATCTGACAGAGAAGGGTCGCACGTTTCTTTCGCCGAAAGACCCGGATGCGTTCGTGTTGCCGGACTTGAACACGGCGATGCACGACATTGATGTCGGCCCGGAGACGGATGCCAAGAAGCGGTTGGAAGCGAAGACGAAGTTGCAGGGCGAGTTTGAGACGAAGGCGCAGAAGATTCATTCCATTGCGCAGTTGCTCAAAGCCTACTCGCTCTACACGAAGGACGTGGAATACGTCGTTCAAGAAAACAAGGTCATCATCGTGGACACGAACACGGGACGCTTGATGTCGGGTCGTCGTTGGAGCGATGGATTGCATCAAGCCGTCGAAGCGAAGGAAGGCGTGGAGATCGAACGCGAAACGCAGACGCTGGCGACGATCACGATCCAAAATTATTTCCGCCTCTACCACAAACTTGCGGGCATGACCGGCACTGCGGAAACCGAAGCGGGTGAGTTCTACGACATCTACAAACTCGGCGTGATGGTCATCCCGACGAACAAGCCTTGCCTCCGCAAGGACGCGAATGATTCCGTCTATAAAACGCGGCGCGAGAAATTCAACGCCGTGTTGAACGAGATCAAGACTGTTCACGCTCAAGGCCGCCCGATTCTCGTCGGCACAATCTCCGTCGAAGTCAGCGAGCAGTTGTCCAAGTTGTTGAACAAGGAGAAGCTCATCCACTCGGTGTTGAACGCGAAGTATCACCAACAGGAAGCTGAGATCATCACACGCGCCGGACAGCGCGGCGCAATCACCATCGCCACGAACATGGCGGGTCGCGGCACGGACATTAAACTTGGGCTGGGCGTCGCGGATGTCGGCGGCTTGCACGTTCTGGCGACCGAACGCCACGAGGCGCGGCGCATTGACCGGCAGTTGCGCGGACGTTGTTCGCGTCAGGGCGATCCAGGTTCGTCACACTTCTTTGTTTCGCTGGAAGACGATCTGATGCGTTTGTTCGGCGCAGGCAACATCGTCAAATACATGGAGAAGCTCGGCCTCGAAGAAGGTCAGGAGTTGGAACATCCGCTGTTGAACCGTTCCATCGGTCAGGCGCAGAAGCGCGTCGAGCAGCACAATTTCCAACAGCGCAAACGCACGCTCGAATACGATGACGTGATGAACAAACAGCGCGAAGTCATCTACGGCTTCCGCAACGAGATCATCAATTCCGACGACGTACGCGACCGCCTCATGGACATCATGGAAGAGGTCGTCATCACGAAAGTGGCGACACTCACGAAGGGTGATTACGATACGACTGAGTGGCAGACACGCGCGCTGGCGGATTGGGTGAATCTCAACTTTCCGCTCGGTATGCCGGAGGAAGAGATCGCGAAAGCTGCACAAGCGGGCAAGGACATGCCCGTGAAGGATTCGGTGTACGATGGCTTGAGCGCGGCGCAGTTTGCCGTGTGCAATTTCATCAGCGACGGCATCCGCAAGGCTTACGAACTCAAGATCAGTTTTGAAGAACCGGAGAAGCTCGTCACGGTGGAGCGTTACACGATCTTGAGCGCGATTGACAAGCTCTGGCAGGAACATCTCTACGAGATGGACAGCCTGCGTTACAGCATCGGCTTGCGGGCGCACGGTCAGCGCGATCCGCTCATCGAGTACAAGGCGGAAGCGTTCAAGATTTTTGACGAGTTGATGGTGAACATCAAAACGGAGATATGTCACAACATCTTTCGCAGCGCGTCGTCATTGATGGCGTTCGAGAACTTCCTGCGCAACGTGCCGCAACAAACATTGCATCAACCCACGAGTGCGTTTGGGAATACATCCACCGGTTCAAGTTCCGCCCCGCAACAAAAGGCGAGCGATGTCGTCAGCGAAGCTGCGGCGGCAATAGACAAGGCCAAGCCGATTCAGACAGGCCCGAAGGTTGGCCGCAACGATCCGTGTCCGTGCGGCAGCGAAAAGAAATACAAACAGTGCTGCGGGAAATGATCTGATTTCTGATCCGTTCGGGCGCAGTGCTTAACCGCACTGCGCCTTTTGTCTGAGCGCGTGATCCAACAACACGAGCGCGGTCATCGCTTCCACCATCGGCACGGCGCGGGGCAACACACAGGGATCATGGCGGCCTCGGCCTTTCAGCGTCGTGTTCTTGAGCTTGGTTGAAACCGTGTCCTGCTCGTGCATGACGGTGGCCACAGGCTTGAACGCCACGCGGAAATAAATCGGCTCGCCATTGCTGATGCCGCCTTGGATTCCGCCGGAGCGATTCGTCGTCGTGTGAACTTTCCCGCCCTTCATGCGGAACGCGTCGTTGTGCTCCAAACCCGTCATCGTCACGCCACCAAAGCCGCTGCCGATCTCGAAACCTTTCGTCGCAGGCAGACTCAACATCGCTTTCGCAAGATCAGCTTCAAGACGATCAAACACCGGTTCACCCCAGCCCGCAGGCACGCCGCGCGCCACGCAACCCACGATACCGCCCACGCTGTTGCCTTCGCTGCGCATCTTCTCGATGAGCCGGATCATCTTGTGAGCGACGACTTGATCAGGACAGCGCACGATGTTGGCTTCGATGTCGGCGAACTTGACCGTGTTCACGTCCACGTCGGTCTTGATGTTCTGCACTTGCGAAACGTAGGCGAGAACTTCCACTCCGAACTTCTCGCGCAAAATCTTTTTAGCGATCGCGCCCGCCGCCACGCGACCAATGGTTTCCCGTGCGCTGGTGCGGCCGCCGCCGGGCCATGCGCGAAAACCAAACTTCGCGTGATAGGTGTAATCCGCGTGGGACGGGCGGAACTTTTCCGCCATCTCGTTGTAAGCCTCGGAGCGTTGATCCGTGTTCTTTACCCACATCGAAATCGGCGTGCCGAGCGTCTTGCCCTCGAATGTGCCGGAGAGGATTTGCACCGTGTCGGATTCTTTGCGCGGTGTGACAATGGAAGATTGGCCGGGGCGACGCCGATCCAGATCAGGCTGGATGTCGGCCTCAGAAAGTTTGATGCGCGGCGGGCAACCATCCACGACCACGCCCACGCCGCCGCCGTGTGATTCGCCCCAGGTGGTGATGCGGAACAACTGCCCAAACGAGTTAGCCATGCGGTGATTGTGTGGGAAAACGCGGACACGGTCAAACGCACTTGTCGAACGGGGTGCGTCGTTTTTTTCCTGATTGAAGAATTTTTGCGAGCGGCCAGTTCTTAATCTTGTCTTGATCCTGTTCTCCGCGCACAGTGGACGGCAGAAGATGGACGAAGGATTAAAAAGCGAATTGCAAAAGCAGGGCGTGTTCACAACGACGCTCGAAGGCATCTATAATTGGGGACGCCAGAACTCCATCTGGCCACTGCAATTCGGTCTCGCCTGCTGCGCCATTGAGATGATCGCCACCACGATGGCGCGATACGATCTGGCTCGCTTTGGTGCGGAAGTGTTTCGCCCATCACCGCGTCAGGCGGACTTGATGATCGTGGCGGGTACAGTGACGAAGAAAATGGCGCCGCAAGTCGTGCGGCTTTACAATCAGATGGCAGAACCGAAGTACGTCATCGCGATGGGTGCGTGTGCAATTTCCGGCGGACCGTTCAAGCAGGGTTACAACGTGCTCAAGGGCATTGATCGTTTTATTCCTGTGGATGTTCATATCCCTGGTTGCCCGCCGCGTCCCGAAGCGTTGATCCATGCGTTCATGACGTTGCAGCAGAAAATTTCTGAACAACAACTTACCGGTGCGAATCGTCCGCGCCACTTGAACGCAGAGTTGCCGAGCGAATTCCCCGTGCCACGATTTGGTGAACATGATCTCGAACCGAGGAGCAATCCCGCTGTGTGGCATCCGCCCGCCACGGCGCGTTCTTGAAACGAAGCCAAGACCTCTGACGTAAGTTTGTCAGGGTGATCACTTCGTCGCTGTCTCAAGCCCCGTCACCTCGGCGTCCTTCGTAGTGAACGGATTTCCCTTCTTCGTCGTGACCTTCACGTTTTTGAAGACGACGCCCTTCGCGTGTCGGACTTCCAAACCGCCTTGCTCCGCCGAGATGTTCACGTTTTCCAGCAACACATTCTCGATGTGACTCTCCGGCAAACCCACGATCACGCCCGCAGACTTGATGCTGTTTCCACTGATGTTGCGCAGCGTGATGTTGCGATACTTCGGCGTCGTGTCCGTCACGGGTTGCGCCACATCCGTCGCGGGGATTTTGGGATAATAACTCGTGATGGTGATCGCGCCGCGCACGTTTTTCATCGTGATGTTCTCGCACAGGAAATTCTCCACCGTGCCGCCGCGCTTGCGATCTGACTTGATGCGGATGCCGTTGTCCGTGTCTTCAAACGTGCAGTTCCGCACGACGACATTCTTCACACCGCCGACTGTCTCGCTGCCGATGCTCATGCCGTGCCCGTGCTTGAACGTGCAATCTGTGATCGTCAAATCTTCCACAGCAAACTCACGCCCATCCAACCGCTTGCCAGACTTCACGGCTACGTTGTCATCGCCCACATCAATCAGGCACTTTGTGATCGTCACGCGGCGCGACACGCTCGGATCAATCGCATCCGTGTTCGCCGAGCGTTCCGGCGCAAGGATCGTGACGTTCGTGATCAACACGTCATCACACTCCGTCGGCACGAGATGAAACTTGGGCGAGTTCTGGATTGTCACATCGCGCACGGTCAGATTTTTCACGCGCGTCAGCACGATGAGATTCGGCCTGGGCAACGTGAAACCTGAAACCTTTTTGCGCGCTTCCTCTGCTGCCTCCCACCAGACCGCGCCGCTGCCTTCAATCGTGCCGCTCCCACCGATCGTTACGTTCTCCAAATCGCTCCCGCTGATGAAAGGAACAAAATCCCCGCCGCTCTTGGCCTTCAACCAATCACCCGGCATTTTCAAAAAGTCACTTTGGTTCGTGGACGCCAGCAGCGTCGCGCCTGCATCAATGATGAACGCTGTCTTCGTGCGAATCTTCAGCGGCTTGCTCAGATAAGTTCCCTTGGGCAACAACACCGTGCCGCCGCCTGCTTTGCCGCAATCATCCAGAGCTTTCTGAATCGCGTCCGTGTCGAACGTCTTGCCGTCACCCTTGGCGCCAAGTTCGCGCACGTTGAACGTTGCAGCGGTGGTTGAGCCGATAAATCCCAACATGATGCCGAGAGCCGCGAGTGTTTTTATAGCTGTCTTCATAATTTGATTTTTAACCACGAACGAACGCCGGAACGGAACCCTTTGACACGGATTTCACAGATTTACACAGATTGAATTCCCATCCGTGACAATTCGTGAAATCCGTGTCTGCCCCGTTCGTGTATGTCGTGTTTAATACTTCCCCTGCGCCAACGGATTCCAGTTGTCGTTCCCGCGCAAAACATTTTCCACGGAAAACTCGCGCGACTCCTCAACCGATAATTGTTTCGCCCACTTCACGCGCTGTTCCATCTTCGCACCTTCACCCCTGTTGCCGAACTCCGCGTAGCGCGTCGTCTTCTCGCGTTCAGGCTTGCTCCAGTTGTTCCAGCCAGCAGGTCGGACGACGTCGGACATCCTCGTGTTCAGAAACACTGTCGCCGCGAAATCCCGCCACGGCCTGCCGAGATACGTTGTCGCGCCGGGCGCACCCGTGATCTCGCAATTGTTGAACACGTAGCCGTAACGATTCGTGTCCGGTGTGGACGCCGCCGTGATGTAGCCCTCCTTCAAGCAACGAATCTTGCACCGCTCGAAGAAACACGTCGCGCCGCCGAAGATAAAATCCACATGACCTTCGATGTAACAATTCTCGAAGTAATGCCGCCCACGATTCACGAAGATCGTGTCTTGCCAACCGAGGAAGCGGCAGTTGCGGAACACCGCACGGTCGCCATCAATGCGGATCGCCAACGCCTGACCCACTGGCCCGGCGGAATTCTCGAACGTGATGTTCTCCGCTGTGAAATCCTCCGCATCAATATAAACTGACGGCGTGCGAAACGTCCCGATGGGTTTGCCCGCAGTCCCGACGATGTTGGCGTTCAGGTCAAACGTCAGGATGGTTTTCTCCGCGTCCTCGCCAATGAGATGGAAGAAACGTTTCTCGCGCTGGATATAAATCTGTTCCTTGTAAGTGCCGGGCTTGATGCGGATGACCACCGGATTCGTCGGGAAACCCATCGGCACAGACATGATCGCGTCCTGCACGGTGGTGAACTTCCCGCTGCCGTCCTGAGCAACGATGACTTCGGTGATTTTGATGGCGGGCTTGAGCGGGAATGCTTCCAAGTGACAAACGCTTTTGCACCCCGCAAGCAGCAGCGGGATCAGCGGTAAAACAAAACACGCGCCGATGGAAGATGTTTTAGCGATGACACAGGACGGTTTCATGGCGCGCAGGCTAACAGACGCGGCGACCAAGTCAGTCCGACTCGTCTGCAAACCGGATTGAAAATAATGCAAGTGACGTTTCTAAGACCGGCAAGATAGCTTCTCGTTCACTCGCCGAAGCGGGGAGGTCGTTGCGGGAAAACGAGCGACAACTCAGCTTTGGAGCAGCTTGTTCAACTCGTCTTTCCAACTGTCGTAAAGCCCTTCGTCCAAAATCTGAAATCGAAACTCGTGTTTGTCGAAGCCCTCGCCAAGTTTTTGCCACGAAACTCTTTTTCCCATCGTCTCAAAATGCCCGGCGATCTTCCGTTTGTATTCGGTGTCGGGATTGCCTGAGAGATGTCTGCCTTTGCTCTCCACGACTACGACCCGTGCGATGGGTTTTTCGTCTTTGCCATTCTGCACGACAAAATCAGGATGAATCCGGTTCTTGCGGAATCCTTGTATCGCGAAGCTATCTCTCCCGACTTTGTTCTGATACCACCAAAGCACTTCCGGGTGTTTGTCCAGCACCAGCGCAACGTCCGCTTCATATTGATTGAAGCCTGCTCGTTCCGCGTGATCAAACAATGACTTGGCGATGTCTGAATCGTCTTTGTGGCGCAATTTCCCAACGGACCGAATCTCGATGCTGGAAGGAATCTGAAAGCGACATTCCACACATTCGAGATAAAAGCACAACTGGTTTTTTTCCAATAAGCGATCAAAGGCCGCTTCCGCCAGCCGGTCTGTTTCCTTTTCGATAAACTCCCGACATTTGTTTCGCAGCGTGAACTTCACCAAACCTAAATGCCCTTTCAGCGCTGGATTCAATTTGCACAACCGCCCGGTGATGTTTTCCACGACGACGCGCAGTTGTTTGAAACTGAAATGTTCGTAGGGCAGGATCGCCACCAGCCACGCCTTCACCGCGTCATCAACTTCATGATAGCCGCCTTCCTCCGCCCCTACCACATCCAGCCTGACTCCGATGGAGGCGCGATAATAGAAATCCTTCGCCTTGTCCATTTCATCGCTCAAATCCCACTTCAATTCGTCGTAGTTGAATTTCTCCACGTCCACCTGGCTGATGAGATGCGAAAAATAATCCAAGCCTTCGTATTCCTTTCCCTTGCGAACGCAAAAGCGCGGCAGATAAATTTTCCCCGCGAACGGACGGTACAGACTTTTGAATTCGCTTCGGAAAAAGGAAGTCTGTCTCGGTGCCGCGCCCGTTTCGCCGCTCTTATCCATCACACTGCCGTCGCTGTCCTCGTAACCCTCCTTCTCCAACGCCTTCTTCACGTCTTTGGCAATCGTATCGGCGCGCTGGCGCAGACAATAAACGTAACTCTCGTTCAATGCGCTGAACTCTGTCTTTTCCGCGAACGGCTGCCGCAGCACGCGGCCGATCAACTGCGTCATGCTCTGCGCGCTGCCGGTGTTGTTCAGTGAAACCAAAATGTAAGCAAACGGACAATCCCAGCCTTCCTGCAACGCCGCTTTCGTGATGATCCAGTTGATGCGACAGCCTTCCGCGAGCAGATCAATTCCCTCGATGTCATCCTTGTCCGAGGTTTTGATGGCAATCTCCGTCTCGTTCACACCCAGCCGCTGCATCAAATACTCTTTCACCTGTTCGCTGTGAATCACCTTCCCGTCCTCGCGCTGGTCTTTGCCCGTCCGCTCGACTTGAATCAAAAC
>JANNAO010000558.1:0-4667 GCA_031384405.1 Verrucomicrobiota bacterium
ACTCCTGCAACCGTGTCAGCGTGCCGCCGCCATTCAACTGATCCACCTTGTTGAAGACCATCATCGTGGCCTTGTTGCCCGCGCCGATCTCGTTCAGCACCGTGTTCACTGCCGCGATCTGCTCGTCCACCTGCGGATGACTCACGTCCACGACGTGCAATAACAAGTCGGCCTGCACCACTTCTTCGAGCGTGGCTTTGAAAGACTCCACCAATCCATGCGGCAATTTTTTGATGAAGCCCACAGTGTCTGTGAGCAAGATATTCTGGTTCGTTGGCAGGTGCAGTCGCCGCGTCGTCGGATCAAGCGTGGCGAATAAGATGTCTTTCGCCAACACACCCGCACCCGTGAGTTTGTTCAGCAACGTGGATTTGCCCGCGTTCGTGTAGCCGACGATGGATGCCAGCGGCCATTGATTGCGTTGACGCCCGGCACGCTGCGTCTCGCGCTGTTGACGCACCGCCACCAAGTCGCGCTCGATGCGATCAATGCGCTCACCCACTTTCCGGCGATCCGCCTCAAGCTGCGATTCGCCTTCACCGCCGCGCATACCGATGCCGCCGGATTGCCGCGACAAGTGACCCCAGAACCGCGTCAGGCGCGGGAGCAGATGCTGGAGTTGCGCGAGTTCGATCTGGAGCTTGCCTTCGCGCGTGCGTGCGCGTTGCGAAAAGATGTCGAGGATGAGCGCCGTGCGATCCAGGATTTTGATCTCAAAGATTTTTTCCAGATTGCGAGTCTGCGCGGGGGAAAGTTCATCATCGAAGATGACCGTGTCCACGTTGTTCTCTTTGCAAAACGCAGCGAACTCACCCGCCTTTCCCTTGCCGATGTAGGTGGCGGGATTGCGCGTCTCGATCTTCTGGATGCCCTCACCCACGACTTCGCCGCCTGCGCTGCTCGTCAATTCAGCGAGTTCGTCGAGCGACTCGCGAAGATTTTTTGTGTCATCGGATTTCAATTCCACACCGACGAGGAAGACCTGTTCAGTGCGTGTGTTTCTGGTTTGGACTAAGGCTTTCAAAACGTCAGGTGATCAGCGCGGGCAGCGTAGCAACCTGACACCGCAAAATCCACAGGTGAAATTTAAGCAGATGCGCCCGTACGACTCTCCGCTTGCGACACGCATCTCTTTCTCCAACACTCGCGCCATGAATTCCAGTCAGCCGCAATCCTCCCGCAGTCCGTGGTCGTGGGTGCCGACGCTTTATCTCATTCAAGGATTACCCTTCGCGGTCGTCAACGCAGTCTCCGTCATCGTCTATAAAAGTCTCGGCGTGTCCAACGCGGACATTGCGTTCTACACCGCGTGGCTCTACCTGCCGTGGGTCATCAAACCGCTGTGGAGTCCCGTCGTGGATATTTTACGCACGCGACGTTGGTGGATTTGGACGATGCAACTCGTCATGGGCGCGGGCTTCGCCGGTGTCGGCATGACGTTGCCGCTCGATTCGTTTTTTCAAATGTCGCTCGTGTTGTTTTATCTCGTGGCCTTCGCGTCCGCCACGCACGACATCGCGGCGGATGGTTACTATCTGTTGGCAACGACGGAAAAGGAACAGGCGTTTTACGTCGGCATCCGCAGCACGTTCTTTCGCGTCGCAAATATTTTCGGGCAAGGCTTGCTGGTGATTCTCGCGGGTTATCTTCAGAGCAACACGGGCTTGCCGAAGGTAGAACTCGCAGTCGCCGCACAGCCTGGCATCGCGCTCGTGCAGAATGTGGCGTCAGGCATCTTGCCTGCCGTAGAGCCGGGCTTCCAGCCCGGCGGAAAAAACATTGGCAACAGTGAGCGTGTGGGAAAATTGGGGGTCATCTCCAGTTCGGACGCCAATCCGGGCGGCAAGATGCCGCCCTTTACGTCAGGCAAGATGCCCGACGCCACCAACGAACTCCGCGTCCTTGTCAGTTCTTCGCAGATCGAAATCGCCCCGCGGCCGCGCGCGAAGTCCGAAGTCGCAGCACTGCTCGCCGCCGCCAAACAATCCAATCTCACCAACCAATTCACGCGCGTGCGCCAGCAGACATCTGCGGCGAAACAGAACAGCGAGCCGGGCTGGTGGACGCGCTCGGTGTCCACGCCGCTTGCAGATTTCTTGCGAACAAACTTCGGCCCAGATGCGAAAGCTAAGTCTGACATCGCGGGCAATGTCGGCTTCGTAACCATTCAGCTCTCCCAAGCGCCCGGCAAAGAGATCGTCGTCACGCCCGCATTCAAGTCTGGCGACAAAAGCATCTCGCTCGCAGAAGGCGCGCGACTTGTCTTTGACGATTCCAATTGGAACAAGCTCGCGCTCGCCGTCATCCAGCTCGATCCCAAACTCAAGACCGCCACGTCTGCCACGTTCGAGATTCGTTCCGGCGACATCGCGTTCTCGTGGACGATCACATTCTTCGTGTTGACCGGATTGATGGTCGTGTTCGGCATCTGGCACAAATTTATTCTGCCGCGACCGGCCAAGGATCAACCCGGCGAGGCGCACAACATCGGCGCGTTCATCAAGGAATTCTTCAAGACGTTCGGCTCGTTCTTCGCCAAGGAACGCATCGGCGTGCTGATCGGGTTTCTGTTGCTCTATCGCTTTGGCGAATCGCAACTCATGAAGATGGTCGTGCCGTTTCTGTTGGACGCGCGCGAAGTCGGCGGGCTTGGTTTGACCACCGGACAAGTCGGCTGGGTGTATGGCACGATGGGGATCATCGGGCTGACGTGCGGCGGATTGCTCGGCGGCATGATGGCGTCGCGACATGGATTGAAGACGTGGCTGTGGCCGATGGTTTGCATCATCCACATCCCCGACGCGATCTTCATCTACCTCGCCTACGCGCAACCGGACAATCTCATGCTCATCGCCGCAGCGGTGGCGGTGGAGCAATTCGGCTACGGGTTCGGGTTCACGGCCTACATGCTTTACATGATCTACATCGCGCGCGGCAAACATCAGACCGCGCACTACGCCATCTGCACTGGCTTCATGGCGTTGGGCATGATGATCCCCGGCATGTGGAGCGGCTGGTTGCAAGAACTCATCGGCTACCAACACTTCTTCGTGTGGGTGATCCTCGCGACGATCCCGAGCTTCATCGTGGTGCTGCTGATTCCGTTGGATAAGGAATTTGGGAAGAAGGCGTGAAAGATTGCTTGAAACTTCTCGTAACAATGAGTGTTACTAACGGGCAAAGACAATTATGAAACGAATCCAATCAATCGGCTTATTGTTGTTGTGGGTGGTGGGCGGTTTGTCGGGGTGCAGCAAGAAATCGGAGTCCGCCATCAACTCTACCGACGAGGTTGCGGCCTTGCGACAGGAAGTCGCCGCGTTGCGTGAGGAGGTCGCTCAACTCCGTCACAGAGGACCGCGTCGAAATGCGTCAGAGCCAGGCGCAGACGATTCATTCGCCAACACCCAAGCAATCCCGCCTGAAATATTGGAGCAACTGACAACTCTGCGCGACCAACTCTCTACCTCGCAACGCGAGATCGCGTCGAACCTCGTCCAGATCACCGTAGATCGGGGTGGTGATGCGTGGCGACGTGGTGATTTCAAAGAGGCTTTGAAGCTCTTGCAGCCGCTGGCGGAAGATGGACATCCGATTGCAGCGCATCGGCTCGGCGTGATGTATGTGCTGGGTCAAGGCGTGCCAAAGGATTCTGCGGAGGCGATCAAGTTGTTCACCAAAGCGGGAGAGCAAGGTCAGGGCGAATCCCAGCATAGTCTTGGTTTGCGCTATTTGTGGGGTGACGGAACCGAGAAAAATCCAGAAACGGCAGCAGCGTGGTTCACAGCAGCGGCGAATCAGGGTATCCCGGATTCTGCAACCTGGCTGGGCGACATTTACTGGAATGGAAACGGTGTCCAAAAAGATGTGGTCGAAGGCTACAAATGGCTGATTCTATCAAAAGACAAATTTTCGATAGGGCGCGACAGATCGGTCACTCTCGAACAATACGCGTTACAATTGACTCCCGAACAAAAAGCCGAAGCCGAACAGCGTGCGCGGGACTTCGTGCCCCAGCGAACCGGCCTAGAAGATTTTTGAAACAGTTTCACTTCTTCACGAACAACGCCAGCGATGCCGTGTAGCCGTGGAGGAAATTCTTCTGGCCGACCGGGCCGATCTCGCCGTTGCAGAAAAAGCCGGACAACCCGATGCCGCTGTTTTATTTCTACAACAACCCCGCCTGCCGGTTGCTCGCGGCTTTCAATCCAAGTTTCTTGTAACTCAATTCCGTGGCGATGCGGCCTTGAGACGTGCGGCTCAGATACCCCTCCATGATCAGATACGGTTCATAGACTTCCTCAATCGTGTCCGGTTCTTCACCCACGGCTACCGCGAGGGAATTCACGCCCACGGGGCCGCCGCCGAATTTCGAGATGACAGCTTCGAGGATGCGCTTGTCCATTTCATCGAGACCGTTCTGGTCAATCTCCAGCATGGCGAGCGCCTTGTCGGCAACCTCGGCTGTGATGCGCCCATCGTGGCGGACTTGCGCGTAATCCCGCACGCGACGAAGCAGATTGTTCGCGATGCGCGGCGTGCCGCGACTGCGCCGCGCGATCTCGTGCGCGCCGGACGGTTCAATCTCTACGTTGAGCAGGTTCGCCGAGCGCACGACGATCTTTTGCAAATCTTCTGCGCAGTAATAATCCAGCCGCTCGCGCATC
>JANNAO010000563.1:0-7821 GCA_031384405.1 Verrucomicrobiota bacterium
ACGCCGATCTGCAAAAGAGTTCCGTGGATTTTCTGTGCGCCTGTTTCGTGCGTGCGGTTCTTTCCGCCGGGCTAGGAAGCCCGGCTCTTCGGCAGGCAAGGATGCCTGCCGCTACGGTTCTGCTTCGGAGTTTGGGTTTAGAATTGTCTCTCATATCTTCGTCTCTGACGCTCAGAACTCAGGTCACCGAATTGTTTCGCAAACAATTCCAGCCTGCGCGCAGGAATCGGGCGGTGGCCGTTTTGAAAAAACAACCCCGCCGAGGCGGGGTTGTTTGTGTCAGCAATTATTTTGCGAGCCAAGTAATTTAGCTGTTGCGGCGACGCGCGATTACAGCACCGGCAAGCCCGAGACCAACCAGAGCCATGCTCGTTGGTTCCGGAACTGCAGTGATGGTGAACGAACCGTTGTTGACCCCGTTGCCGCCGCTTGCCACACCGAAAGGCGTGGTGTCCAGCCCCGTGAGCAAGAAATCCGTCAACGGCAACGACAGAAAATCGCTCTGAAAGTTCGCACCGGTAGAAGTGCGAAAAATTCTGGAGGCCTGATCTACCCGGATGTTGCCCCCGAGATAACTGACGCTCGAACCATCAGACAAAGAAACCGAACTCAGTTCGGAAGAGCTGTGGATGGCTTGGTTTGGGCCGAAAAGATTCAGCGCGCTGGAGTTCAGCAAGCTGACGTTGAATCCAATGCCGACGAATTGGAGCGATACCGTCGAATTGTTGATGGACACGCTGTTCGCCGTGCCGCCAACGATTCCTTGAGCACCGAACCCGCCTGTGAAGCCCACAGTGCTGTTGTTGATGGTGATGCCGAATCCATCCGCCATGACGAGTGCGTTGCCCGTCCCGGTGATGGACGCATTGTTGATCAGAAGGCTGTCCGTTGTGGGCAAGCCGCCAAGTGTCGGCGCGCCGCCCGACCAATTGCCAGCATTCCAGAAGTTGTTATCGCTGGCACCTGTCCAAGTGATCAGAGCCTGAGCCTGATTCACGCTGAGTGCCGCTCCGCAAACGAGCGAGAGGCAAAGAGATGTTAATTTCATATTTTTTGTTGTTGGATTCTTAATTTTGATTTTTTGTGGGAATGGAAATTTCCATCAGACCTTCCGATTGCGACGATAGAAACCCAAGAGTCCCATTCCCAACAAGGCGAGAGATGCAGTTCCGGGTTCGGGCACAGGCGACGAATAGACCAGCAGGTTGTCGAATTGATGGGTGACGATGGTGAGTCCAGGTCCGAAGCTGAAGCCGCGTTCGCCCACAAGTGTAAGATAGTTGTCCGAGTAACCGCCGCCGCCTTTGGTGTAACCCGCGATGAACACGTTGTTCACGTAGAGATCAATCGTGGTAGAGCCGATTCCGTCCCACGGATTGCCGTCCGCAAGATCGTTGATCAATAAATCCACACCGAACGCGCCTGCTCCACCGGCAGTGAAGGGAAGCACATTGTTGACGAGGTTGATGCCGTCATAGAACTGAATAAAGTTTCCACCTCCGAAGGCTCCGTCCTCCACAAATTTTACCGCGAAGTGGGTGGCCGCATCGCCTTCGAGATTTACCAGTTGTGCACTCGCACCAAGACTGATTCCAGCCGCTGTGTATTGAGCGGAAAGAGGCGTGTTCAAATCCAAGGAGAATGAAATCTTCGTGCCTACGACTTGTGAACCAAAGATCGGACCCTTGAAATTCTTATTCGGCGAAACCATCGGGTATTGGAAGCCAGGATCGCCTGCGAGTTGAAGCGTCGCGGTGGTCACTTGATGATGGTAGTCCGGACCAGCGGGGGCTTGGGTGTAGCTGATTGGATTCAAGACGCCGCCTTGACGGATATTGTGTTCGAAATTCACGTCTTGTGAACCAGCGGATGTGTCGAAGCCATCATAGAACACTGGGGTGTACTGGGCTTGGGTGACTTGAGATGAAACGGCGGCGATGACCGCAGCCATAACGAATTTTGATTTAATGCTCATACGTATAACTAGGTTGTTGTTGGTTTTGGGGTCTCTGTTGTGTGGAGATTTTTACAGCAAAACGGCGCGATTGCGATACCCCTATTTAGGTGTAGTAGTCATCCCGGACGGGAAACAAACCGATAACTCCCGGGGTGGACCCGATAGACCGCGCGGCCCGATTCCATCCGTAGAAATTCAACACCCGTGGCTGCGGCGACGGGATGACCCGATTCCCGGACGGACTCCGCATTGCGAGCGGGAACCCAGACCGTTGCCGTGGAATTCGGCGGCACAATGATCCGCCAATCCAGGGTGTCGCCAGCCCGTTGCCAATGACTTGCGATTCGGCCATAAGGCGACTCATGCGTGGCTTTGGCCCATTTCAAATCGCCCACCAAGTTTGGCTTCATCAGGATGTGTTTTAAGCCGGGCTGTGTCGGATCAGCCTTGATGCCGGCAAGGTCTTCGTAGAGCCAGAGGCTGAGGTCGCCCACGAGCATGACGTGGTTGCCGGAGTTCATGGCGGGATCGGCGGTGTTTCCGTTCCACAATTCCCAGACCGTGGTGGCACCGTTCTCGACCATGTAGCCCCAACTGGGATATGCCGTGTTGGTCGCGAAACGATAAACCAAGTCTGGCCGTCCGCCTGCGGTGAGAACACGATTGAGCCATTGCCCGCCAATCAATCCCGTGCCGACGTGACCGCGACTCTCGCCCTCAATTTTATGCACGAGTTGTTTGAAAACTCGCGGGCGTTCACCGTCGGGAACGAGGTCAAACGCCAGCGGCAGCACACAGGCGGTTTGCGTGCCGTTGTCGTAGTACCCCTTCTCGCGATTGTAGTATTTTTCGTTCAACGCGGTTTTCATCTGCGTCGCCCAAGTGGTGAATCGTTTCGCGTCATCAGGTTTTTCCAGCAGCGTGGCGTAGCGGGACAACAGATTCAGGCAATGGGTAAAATAACTGGTGGCGAGAATCGCAGGATTGGTTTTGCGCGCGGAATCTTTCGAGTGAATCAACTCCGGGCTTTCGGGCGGCACACACCAATCGCCGTAGCTGTCTTTCTCGATGATCCCGTTCGTGATGAAGCCGCCCATGTATTCGATCCATTTCACCATGCTCGGATAATGCCGCGCGATGAGCCGGGTGTCGGAGTATTGATCGAGCAACGCGCCCGGGATGATGATGGTGCTGGCGGGCCAAGTGACGTTGTCTGAATAGATGGGCCAGTATGGCGGGCAAACATCCGACATGCTGCCGCTGGGCTTTTGCGAATCCTCGAAGTCCTGAACCCACTTCGAGTAAAGCGCGGCGATGTCGAATTGATACGTCTCGCCGCGCGCAAACGCGGAGCGGTCGCCAAGCCAGCCCTGACGCTCGTCGCGTTGCGGGCAGTCGGTGCTGAGGCTGCGATAATTGCCGCGTGTGCCCCAGCGGACATTTTCGTGAATGCGGTTGATGAGCGGATTGGAACATTCAAACGAACCAGCGGACGCCACGTCATCGTGAACTACTTTCCCGATCAGTGAATCCTTGGTCGGTCGCCCGGGAAACCCCGTGATCTCCGCATAACGAAACCCATGATACGTGAAGCGCGGCTCGTAGATTTCTTCGCCAGTGCCGCTCAAGGTGTAAAGGTCGGTCACTTTCGCATCGCGCAAGTTGGCCGTGTAAAGCGTCCCGTTCGTATTGAGCGTTTCTGCGAAGCGCAGTTTCACGGTCGTTCCCACCGGCCCGCGCACGGCGAGCCGACACCAGCCGACGAAGTTCTGGCCGAAGTCATAAACGAAAACGCCAGGGCTCGGTTCGGTGAGTTTGACGGGCTTGAGCGTTTCGGTGACGCGGATGGGTTCGATCATCTCGGCGCGCAACGCTCCAACGGGCGCGGACACTGTTTTGGCGGATTGCCAGTCGCCGTCCTTGAAGCCGATGCGATTCCAGCCGGGCATCTCGCGGCGGGCATCATATTCTTCACCGTCATATTCATTGTTAGCGGTGATCGGTCCGTCGGTGGTCAGCTTCCAACTTTCGTCGCTCACAATCACATCGCGCGAGCCGTCGGTGTAATTGATCTCCAGTTGTGCGAGCAGTTTCGGGAAACCGTAGTTGAGAGTTGGCGCGGGCGAATTAGCGCGGGGCGCGTAGTAGCGACCATTGCCGAGCCATGCGCCGATGGCATTTTGGCCGCGACGAATCTGCGCGGTGACATCGAAGGTCAGATAGTGAACGCGGTTCGAGTATTCCGTCAGGCCGGGTGAGAGAACCTGATCGCCGATTTTGTCGCCGTTGATAAAAAGTTCCGAAAGCCCAAGTCCGCTGAAATAAATCGTGGCACGCGCCACCGGTTTGGTGGCGGCGAATTCCTTCCGCAACATTCTTGCGGGCAGCCGGCGCGATTCGTTGGTGTTGGTGCTGGTTTCGTCGTGACCGATCCAATGCGCTTGCCAGTCGGAACGCGCGAGCAGTCCCACGGAAAAATTCGCTGGCTCGCTCCACGCGGAGGCTTTGCCGTCCTTGTCCCACACGCGCACTTTCCAGAAGCATTGTTGGCGGGAGGTCAGCGGCTTGCCCGCGTAGCTCACCTGGATCGAAGCCGAGGAATCGCGTCGGCCACTGTCCCACAGATCACCTTCGTTCCGTTGCAGGCGTTCGCGACTGCTCGCCATGAGAATCTGGCTCGCGGTCTGCCGCTGGCCGCGCTGGGCGGATTCAAGAATCCAGGACAAGCGCGGCTCGCGTTCATCAATTCCGCGCGGGTTGACCAACGATTCACAACGCAAGGTTTTGATTCTTACCTCAGACTGATTTTGCAGGCTGAAACCTTTGCAACTGGTGAACGCGATCGCAACAACAGCGAGTAGCGCGGAGCAAATGCGGGTGGTGTTCATGGTGTTGGTTGAATTCATTTTTGTTGAGCAAGCGAGAGTGTGTCTGACAACTGGAGCAGGCGGATCGCGCCCACTTTTATTTCGCCACGAGTGACGGCGGTGGATGCGATCTCCACTCGCAATCGAGTGATGCTACCGCGCCAGTTTTCCTCGAATCCAACGGGGAACTGATACTCGCGCAACTCTGTGTCGTTCTGCACAAGCGGTACCAGCACAGAGCGGGCGGGGTCGAAGGATTGATCGCGACCCGCCCAATAAACTCGCAGCAAGGGTGCGCCGGTTTGATTCGCAAACTGGATAGCGAGCAGTTGATTGGTGGCTGCTGTCACCAGCGGGTTCAGTGCGAGTTCAAACGCTGCTGCGCTCGAAATTAGATTGGCTGCGACCCATTGCTCAGTCTGGCTGCGGATTTCCAGTCCGGTGATATTGCTCCACCCTGCTGATAGTCCGACGGCGGGTTGGAAGAGTGATTGACCTGTGGCGGCAAACGGCAACGCCGGACGCGCTGCTTCCCGGCGGATCAGCAAATGCGGACTCACGGCTGGCTGGCCGACAGAGACGACAACGGCAGAGCCAGAGATCGCCCGCAACTCCAGTTTGTATCGCCCTGCGGTTTGCGGCTCGAACCAAAGCGATGTCGGTGTCCCAGCTTTCAAAGTGACGTTCTGTTCAGTGATCGCTTGCGACCATCCGCTGCCGGGCAGCTCGCGAAATAGTTTAGCAGACACAATCGTTTCGTCTGTCGCGTTGCTCAGATTCAGACGCAGGCCGGAGAAGGGTGAAGCTGCATCCACGAGCGACTCATGCTTGCTCAGATCAACAGTGTTGTTCTCGCTCACTCCAGTCAGCGCGACTTCGCACTGGCTCGCGTAACTCCAGACGCGACACGCCAACTCGCCATTGATGGTTTGATACCAGCCGACTGAACCTTTGGGCTGCGACAATTCAATGCGATAGCGCGAGCAGTTCGGCGACGGAACAACGGGCAATTCAAACCAGTCGCCATTCGCCGGAAGCGCGTAATCTTTTTCGCTGACGAGTTGTTCGCCCTGAGCGGTCAACGCATAGACGCGGCCTCGCAGTGCGTTTGCTTCCAGATTGCCAGTCCACAACGGCACGCTGACTCCGTTCAACGGCACGCCTGCGGGAATTTCAATCTCGCGACTCAGCGTGTTGGTAAGCGCGACGTGACGATCAGTCGGCTCAAGTGCCAAGAAAGTTAATCGCTGCCATTCGCGGGACGGAACGAAATTCAACTCCACGCTGGCGATGTGTTCGATGCCGTCGTCGCGGTCGTTGATGACGATGTCCGTGTGAACATCCTCGCTGCTGTTGCGAGCACTGCGACACCAGTCGGGTTGGTGGAAGGAGGCGACGCGCCATTGGCCAGTGGCGGTTTTGGTCACGCTGCCGAGGGTTTGCCACTTGCCGCTCCAGTGATTGAGCGCAGTGATTTCAAACTGATCGTTGCCTTCATCGAGATATTGCGCGGTGAGGATGACGCCGCTCATGCCGTTGTATTGCTGGCGGTCGTCCACGTCGAAGGCGATGTGCGGATTGCCGGGACTGGTGGCGGCGCACTGTTCACCGAGGCGATTGGTGTAAATGACATTCGCCGACGGCTTCTGATATTGCCGCAGGCCGAGCCAAAGATTGCGATACTCCATTCGGATGGGGGAATACTCGTGAGTCAGCGAAGTATCACCGAGGCGACTGAGCATCGTGGTGGTGGTTTGCTTTCCCAATTGCTCGTTCGCCCACCGCAGATGCTTGTGAACCTGACGGGCGGCAATGTCGCTGCCGTAAAGAAAGAAAATGTCCGTGCCGTCAATCATGCCGCGATTGAGGAACGAAACTGGATGACCCGCGCCCGGGCCGGGCCGCGCGATTTGACCGCCGGTTTCCAGCGTCAACGTGATGCCCGGCGTGTAGCGGTAACGATTCCACAGGTAGCTGGAACTGGTGTTGGCGTCCCACATGTCCCACTTCTCGCTCCAGCCGTTTTGCTTGAGGCTGATGCCGCGCGCCACGGCGGCTTGCGCCGTGCGCCGATAAAACCAGTCGCTAGGGGTCTGTTGGTGGAGTCCATAAGCGAGGCAGATGCGCAACGAAGTTTCCGGCAGCAACCGGCGGTAGAGGTCCATGCAGTCGGTGATACGAGCCAGATATTTTTCCGGCGTGAAACCGCGCGCGAGCCATTGTTCGTCCAGTCCGCCGTAGGCATCATCGTCGAGAATGGTTTCCTCCCATCGCCCAAATCCACCCACACTGACAATACCCAACGCCGGGTGACGCGAATAACGCTCGGCGAAGCGCGTCACGAACCGCTCCCACTTTTGCTGAAACACCGGATTGAAATAATCCGGGAAACACGCAACGCGATCGCTCCAGCGCGTCCATTCAAGATCGTCCACGACTAGCTTGCCGCTGCCGATCAGATCAATTTCCATCCGGCACTCGTCGCGCCAGATGAATGTTTGATACGAGAAATAGTGACGTCCGAACTGGCCCGCCTTGAGTTGAATCGTCCGCTTCTCGAGAACTGTTTCCGGCGTGGCGCGACTGATGAGACGGCATCGAACCGTGACATCCGTGATGGCCCGGTAATCAAACTCGAACGCGTAACCCTGTCCCTTTTCGATGGGGAAATTCGTCGGATGATTGCTGACACCGTTACGCGTGTCGTCGTTGCCGCCATTGAGGAGTAGGGATTTTTTTCCGGCGATCACCTGTTTCGCATCACTGGTAATCCGGGCGCGTCCGTGCAGTTCCCAATCGGAGGGTTTGCCTTTTTCAAACGTGCTCGTTTGGCGGCTGGGTTTGTAATCCAGCAGCCGGATCACGTTGAGGTTGTCCACGGCGAATGCACCTGGGCCGTCGTAGCCGAAGCGGATGCCGCAGTCATTCAATTTGGGCAGCGTGATCTTGAACACCCGGCTCGCGCGCTCCGTAGTTTGTGCCGCGAACTGCTGGCGA
>JANNAO010000584.1:0-7163 GCA_031384405.1 Verrucomicrobiota bacterium
AAACTTCTTTTCCTTGGCTGACGCCTCTTTGAGTTTGGCCGCCACTTCCGGCACGGACTCCAGAAAGCTCAGGAGATAACTGCTCTTCACCGCGTAATTCACATTCTCCGGGAGCGTGCCGCTCATGGCCAATGCTGCCGAAGCATTCAGTTTTGCGGAAACCACGCCCACCACGTTCCCGCGTTCATCCACCAACGCCCCACCCGAATTGCCCGGCTGCACCGGCACGCTGATCTGGAAATACCGCGCATCATCCGAAATGAAAAATCCCGTGACGTTGGTTACTGGATTGAAATCTGAAACTTCATTTCCCAAAAACAGATGTGCTCGATTCTAAGGACTTGCGTGGTTTGAAATTGCGCGCCAGCTTTTGTCCCTCAGCAATTTGCTCGCGTGACATTCCCCCCTCCAATATGGACACAAGCTTCTTTGCTGAGGCAAAGCCCTGTCCGGACGCGAGAATACCCCACCTGTAAGATTCCACATAATCCTTCGCCACGCCCTCTCCCTTGGCGTAGCAGGAACTCAGAAGAAATTGAGCCAGTGCGAGATTTTGTTCGGCAGCTTCGCGCCACCACTTCACTGCCTGGACTTCATCCTTCTCGACGCCTTTGCCCATGTAGTAGCAGCTTCCCAGATTGACTTGAGCCAGAGGGAGATTCTGTTCAGCCGCCTTACGAAACCATCTCACTGACTCCACATCATCCTTCGTTACGCCTCGGCCATTGGCATAAAAAACGCCCAGATTGTATCGAGCTTGGGCGAGATTTTGCTCGGCGGCTTTGCGATACCACTTTATTGCCTCCACAAGATCCTCCGCCACACCTTTGCCCTTTTCATAGCAGTCGCCCAAATTGTATTGAGCTTCGGCGTAATTTTGCTCGGCGGCTTTGCGATACCATTTCACTGCTTCCACTTCATCCTTAACTAAGCCTTTACCCTCGAAGCAGCAGATACCTAGATTATATTGAGCTGCGGCGTAATTCTGCTTGGCAGCTTCACGAAACCACTTTACTGCTTTCTCTTGATCTTTCACCAAGCCTTTGCCCTCAAAATAACACAAACCTAGATTGTTTTGCGCCTTAGCGTAATTCTGCTCGGCGGCTTTGTGATACCATTTTACAGCCTCCGAATCGTCCATTGCCACGCCTATGCCTTCAGCATAGTAGTACCCAAAAGTGAATTGTGCCTCGGCATAACCTTTCTCTGCTTTCGATTTAATTTCCTCGAACAACTTAGGCTTCGGTTCGCTTTGTTGCGCTGGCAATCGAATAGCGACTGTAAGAAGAGCCAGAAGCACACACGTTAAGCATTTCGATTTCATGCCAGCAGCGTAGTTCGCAGTATTCAAAATTGAAAACGCAATTTGAAATCTCTCCATGACCTCAAAGGTGATTCCGATCAGGAATTCACCAATAGTTACTTGACCACATGTGACATCAGAATAGACTCCTGCGTGAAAGTGCGAGGGGAAAACAATGACTAGGAAACACTCCAAGTATCTCTACAACATCCCAGAAATCAGGTCCGCCTCTCTTTGCAACCTAAGAGATCAAGAGGCTCAAAAAGGTGGCCAAATTTCAGGAGGTGACGTCACTACGGGATCAGTGGGATTCGCTGTTGCAGAAAATGACGTTGTCGGCTGGACCGCGAAAACCGTTCCATTTCGGCCAACTCGCAGATGCAAGTGGCAGGGTTTTGAATTGCCATGCATGGTTCACCCTCGGACGCCACCGGGCAAGATCGACTACGGCGATCTGCGCGATTTTAATTATGTAGTAGCTGCGGTAGTCAACGAGTCGGTGGCTGCTATGGCTCGAAAGCTCAAACTTCTGTACCTGATCACGCCCAAAGGAAAGCCTGTCATCAACTTGGAGATTTCAAGGTTTGGAAGGCAAAATCCCGGACGACGCGCCACATTGCTGCCCTAATTGTAACTAATTCTTCCTGCTCCATCCGCCTTCATCTGATTTAGGCAAGACAAGTCGGCGCGACCGGTGGCGTTGCCAACCGCCAACTCAGTCAGGGGAATCATTGTCAGAGGAATAAAAAGTCCGAGGCGTTCCGGCAAAGAGTCATTCCCCTGACACTCATTCCTCTGCCAACAGCGTCCCGTCCGAAAGCGGTGCTAAAGCCACCCGCACTCCAAACGCTTCGCGCTGGCCCAGCGTCAGCAAACCGCGCGAAGCGTCTGGACTGCGGCGCGTTCGCCGCCGCTTTTCCATCGCGTTGCCAACCACCAGCTCGGTCAGGGGAATCATTGGCAGCGGAATAAAGTCCGAGGCGTTCCCGGAGCGCGGACGGTCCCCATCCGCAGCGCGTGAACAGGAAGATCGACTGGCGGATCAATCAACGCCTTCTGGTCTGGCGCAGCGCTGCGGGCGAGGGACCGCCCGCGCTCCGTTCCCAGCGCCAGCGGCGCGACATGTTTATAGAAACCCGGTCCGCAAAAATCCCAAGCTCCGTAGGAGCGACACCTCCCGTTGTGCAATTTCTTGCCGCTCCTACGGAGTTTGGTTGGTTTGACCTCGCGATACTATAAACATGCCAGCCCTAACGGGCTTTCTCTGCGCCATCTGCCTTCATCCGATTTCGGCGAGCCAAGTCGGTGCGACCGGTGGCGTTGCCAACCGCCAGCTCGGTCAGGGGAATCATTGGCAGCGGAATAAAGCCCGAGGCGTTCCCGGAGCGCGGACGGTCCCCGTCCGCAGCGCGTGAACAGGCGGCGCGGCTTGCGGAAAGTTCCGTTTGAGAATCCCAACGGGGTTGCATCTCCCGCCGCCTTGTCCAGTTGATGAAACCCCGTTGGGGTTTTGATGTTTGTTGTCGTCAACCCAGCCCCGAACGCTTTCGGGGCTGGGCTGCATGATGAAATCCCGTTGGGATAATCCGAACCGCGCCAACCAAACGTGCCGCTCCTGACGGAGCTTGGTTGGTTCGTTGATTGCGAGTCTATAAACATGCCAGCCCTGACGGACTTTGGTTGGCGGATTGACCTCTTTGCGTTGAGACCGAAACACCAAAAACCTTTCCCGTTGCCCGGATTTGACTGGCCGTTCACAATCTCGCCAGCACAACAATCATTTTATGGCTTATCAGGAAAAACAACTTCAGGACATCTCGCGCCACTTCCAGATCTACGGTGAAATCCAGCACGCCGAGACGTTCAAGATCGGGCACATCAACGAAACCTATTCCGCCACCTACGACCAAGGCGGCACTCGCGTCCGTTACATCCATCAGAAGATCAACAAAGGCGTGTTCAAGAATCCCGTGGCCGTGATGAAGAACGTCATGCGCGTCACCACTCATATCCGTCGCAAGCTCGAAGCCGCGAACGCCCCCGATCTCACCCGTCGCTCGCTCATCGTCATCCCCACGCGCGATGGCAAATCGCATTACGTCGGTCGCGATGGAGAATTCTGGCGCACGTTCGTGTTCGTGGAAGGCACGCAAACTTTCGAGGCAGTGCAAACTCCCGCTCAAGCGTTTCAAGCCGGACGCGCGTTCGGCGAATTCCAAAGCCTGCTCGCCGATCTGCCCGGTGGACGTTTGCACGAAACCATCCCGGCCTTTCACGACACGCGGAAGCGTTTCATGGCGTTGCAACAGGCGATCCACAAAGATCATTACAACCGCGCGCGCAACGCCCGACCTGAGATTCAATTCGCCCTAAGCCACGCCAACATCGTCGGCGTCATTCTCGATGCGATGGCAAAGGGGAAGATTCCGGAACGCATCACGCACAACGACACGAAATTTAACAACGTGATGCTCGACACCGACACCGGCAAAGCGATGTGCGTGGTGGACTTGGACACCGTCATGCCCGGCTGCGCGCTTTACGATTTCGGCGACATGATCCGCACAACGACGAGTCCCACGCTCGAAGACGAACGTGATCTCACGAAGGTGAAGATGCAGATGCCGACATTCAAAAAACTGGCGGAGGGTTATCTTTCGACTGCGGGCAATTTCTTGAACAAGACTGAAAAACGTCTCATGGCTTTCTCTGGCAAACTCATCACGTTTGAGATCGGCATCCGCTTCCTCACTGATTTTCTGAGCGGTGACACTTACTTCCGCATCCATCGTCCCGATCACAATCTGGATCGCTGCCGCACGCAATTCAAACTGGTGCAATCCATCGAGCAACACGAGCCGGCGATGCAAAAGTTCGTGGATGGCTTGTGAACATGGTGAGACCAACAACCTGAGAGGCTGTTTGAAAACTCGCCAAGAGTGGCAAACGTTCCAACTGCCGCTTTTAGGTTGAAACGAAAAGGCCGCGAGCGTGGATGAACACTCGCGGCCTGATGAATCAAACCAGATCAGTTGCTGCAACTCGTGGTGTGAATCTGCAAGTTGCCGGTGCTGATGACCGTCGGGTCTGCCGCGCTTGTGCCGATCTGCATCACGGTGCCGTTGCTGTCTGTGACGCGCAGGTAAAGCATGTCGCTGCCGCCACCGGATTCGAGATTATCAATGGCGCGACCGACGAATGTAACCGCCGTCTTTTCAGTCGCATTGCCGCCGACACCCGCCACGATGCCTGTGCCGTGGAAGTCAATGATGTTGACGTTGACTCGGGGTGATCGGGTCGAAACGCCTGAGCAATCATCAACGATGATCTGTTGTCCTTGGAAATGCAGACCGGCGAAGTGATCAACGACGTTCCAGTTTCCACCATCAGCCGCTTTGGGGCTGCATCCCGGATAGACGACGCCACCGAAGCTGTAGTTTGCTACGCCCCTGGTTTTGCCAATGGTGCCGCCGCCCGTCAGCCAACACGGACCGGGAGGTGGTGGGGTTGAACAAATATCGCCACCCAAAGTGAACCCGACGACGGGAGGAGCGTCACTAGTGACCTTCACTGACTGGCAAGCCGTCTTGAGGGTGGCACCAGCGGGAAGTGTGGTTGTGTCCACGCAGACAGTGTAAGTCGAACCGATATACGGCACTTCAATTTCCACCATTCCAAGGCCATCGGTGACAGCTTCACCCACGCCTTCGATAGACACCCGAATGCCACTGGCAGTCGTATTGCCCGGGCAGGCGACTCGGATCGGAAGGCGGCATGCATCCGCCGTCAATGCAGACATCGCCAACGCGACCAGACTGGACGTGATTATTTTTGATTTCATAGGTTTTAGTTTCTGTTGTTGCTCAAGACTCTGCCTCCCAGCATCCATAGATAATGATCTGGGATTGTGTGTGGAAGTGTTCTTGATTGCGCTGACTCTAGCCTGATGAGAATGAATCTCGCAAACGAACTTTTACGGTCTCGGATAATCCGTAGTCGTGCTTAGGGAAATCCCTTGGTGAGAGCGCGACATAGCGACTCTGATCACAACCGCGTCATCATTCAGCATCGCTGGACACGCCTCTCCAGCCGCTGAATATGCCGCACGTTTGGGAACACCTTGCTTTGGCGACCACAATAGTCCTCCGCCTCCTTCGCGCGTTGGATGGTTGTAATCCGATGGCTGTATTTCTCGGCTGAACGGTCAATAATTTTTCCTTTCGTGCGGTCACAGAATTCCTATCATACACGCTGCCTTGGACAACTGAGGCTTTCATTGAATTAGAAACTTATGCCACTGACACATACCAAAGACCTGTTCGCCAAAGCACTCGCCGGCAAATACGCCCTCGGCGCTTTCAACGTCAACAACATGGAACTCATCCAGGCCATCGTCGAAGCCTGCGAAGAAGAGAAAGCCCCGCTGATCCTTCAAATTTCCAAAGGCGCACGTTCCTACGCCAACCCGGTTTATCTCAAGAAGCTCATCGAAGCCGCTGTCAGCTTGAGCAATATCCCCATCGCAGTGCATCTTGATCACGGCGACACGTTCGAGCTTTGCAAAGAGTGCATTGATGAAGGGTTCACCAGCGTGATGATTGACGCCTCGCACGAATCGTTCGAGAAGAATGCCGAGATCACCCGGAAGGTCGTGGAATACGCCCACAAGCATAACTGCTCCGTGGAATCCGAACTCGGCCACCTCGTCGGCGCGCAGTTCGATGAAGGTGAAGAAGGCGGCGCACACTCCACCAGCGGCCATTACACCAACCCCGATGAAGCCGTCAAATTCGTCAAAGAAACCGGCTGCGATTCCCTCGCCGTCGCCATCGGCAACAGCCACGGTGCTTTCAAATTCAAGGGCGAACAACACCTCGATCTCGAACGCCTCAAAGCCATCAAAAAAGCTCTAATGGAAGCGAACCTCGGAGACTACCCGCTCGTGCTTCACGGTGCCTCCAGCGTGCCGCAATATCTCGCCGACGAGATCAACAAATACGGCGGCAACATGCCCGACACACGAGGCGTGCCGGAAGCCGACATCGAAATCGCGCGCCGCGTGGGTTGCACCAAGGTCAACATTGATACCGACCTCCGCATGGCGATGACCGCTGGCATTCGCAAAGTGTTCGCAGAAAGCCCGAAGGAATTCGATCCGCGCAAATACATGGGCCCGGCCCGCAAGATGGTGAAAGACCTCGTTCGCCACAAAGTGAAGAATGTTCTTTGCAGCGCCGGTCATGCATTTGACTGAGTCGTATCTGCTATTTTCAAAACGCGGAAGCAATTTTGCCTCCGCGTTTTTTTTCTGCCCTTCTAACAAAATCCCAGCCACTGCGCGGTGACGGAGGGGGGCTAAACGAGAATGCGAGCAACCGGCAACATTGCTTTCGGATTATCCTGCAAACTTCCCCCTGAACGGACAGTTCGAGTTTTCCATCTGGAAGTTTAATCCTTGCTGTTCCGTTGGTAGAAAAAACTAATAGCTGCGGTTTGCTTTGTAGGTCTGGCGAAAACCAGTACATGCCCTCTTTGTAAAACACTGAAGAACCGCAGTCATATCCGGGGATATTCGAGCGATGATCTGTACCAAAAAATCGAACAGGATGGTTTGTTCCCAACAAGCTCCAGTTTTGTGATGCACCCTTTTCAACTGGAATCAACAGGATGACCGTCGGAGTGAGCGACACAATTGTTTTCTGGGGTCGTGAATCAGGACGGGTGTGAGACAAAATTCTTCCTTCAAGCTGCGATCTGGAGTGAGTCGTTGCGGGCGGCGTGTTGGTGGAGTCTGTATTTCCAAAAGTCCTCCAGGCGTCGGCTGCTGTGGAGGCAGCGCAGGGCGAGGATGTTTTCGGCG
>JANNAO010000045.1:0-2963 GCA_031384405.1 Verrucomicrobiota bacterium
CAAACGTGAAGACCGTTTGCGAACTTAGAATGCGGGGAAGGACAGGCGAGACGCGCTGTCCCACTACGGAGGCGTGCCAGCACTTCGGAGTTTGGATTCCATCGGTCTTTCATGTGATGAGTGGGTTAAGCCGGAACGATGCCAGCGTGATTTGAGCTTGGATGAAGGGCGATGTGCTGTCGAGTTGCGCGAGGCTCACGCGAAAGCGAGTGAGGTTCACGCGCTGCTTCTTCGGAGCGCGCGCGGTTCTCACTGCGATTGAATCAAGCCGAAACTCAGAAACTCAGAAAAGCCCAAAGTCTCCAGTGTCTTTTTGAGTTTATGAGTTTTGGCTTTTATCCAAGTTCATTCATCCGTCTCGCTATCCTTAATTCAACGGCAAAAGGGACAACGCCTCGCCCGCAGTCCGTAAAACAGAAGGTCGCGCTGAGTTTGAATCTTGAACTCGCCATCGTGAACCCTGAATCTGCGCGCGTGAAATTCGCCATCTGCAACGAGATTTACAAAGACTGGAAACTGGAAGACACGTTCGCGCACGCGGCACGGATGGGTTATGCCGGAATCGAGATCGCGCCGTTCACCATCGCCAACACCGTCACGGACATTTCTGTTGCGGAGCGTCAACGCATCCGCGATCTCGCGGCGCGGAGCAAGATCGAGATCGTCGGACTGCATTGGCTGCTCGTGAAGCCGGAGGGGTTGTATCTCAATCACACGGACGCCACCATCCGAGTGCGCACGGCAAAGTATTTCGTGGAGCTGGTGGATTGCTGCGCTGATCTCGGCGGCACGATCATGGTCGTGGGTTCGCCCAAACAGCGGAACGTGCTGGAAGGCGTCTCGCGTCAGCAAGCGTGGGATTGGACGGCCACGACGTTCCGCGATGCAGTGAAGCGCGCGGAAGATCGCGGTGTGACGATCTGTTTTGAGCCGTTGTCGCCAGCGGAAACCAACTTCGTCAACACGGCTGCGGAAGCCATCGAGTTCGTGAAGCCGTTCAACTCATCCGCGTTCAAGATCATTCTTGATGTGAAAGCGATGTGTTCTGAGACGAAGCCGATGCCGCAGATCATCCGCGAATCCTGGCCGCACTTCGCGCACTTCCACGCGAACGACAAGAATCTCAAAGGCCCCGGCTTCGGCGATGTGGATTTCAAACCCATCGCAGCCACGTTGCGCGAGGTCGGCTACAACGGTTATGTGTCCGTGGAAGTTTTCAAATTTGAGGAGGGCGCGGAAGTCATCGCAGGCAAGAGCATCGAGTATCTGCGGAAAAGTTTTGCGTGAGCGGGATTAAGCCAACCCAGATTTAACCGCTAATCTTCGCTAATCCACGCTGATATCGGATTGGATTAGCGACAATCAGCGTAGATTAGCGGTTAATTCCCAAGCTCACTTCGCCTCATATTTCTTGAGCGTCTCGCCGAGTTCTTTCTTGGCCTCGTCATCTTCGGCCACGGCGATGGCTTTCTTCTGTTGAACGATGGCCTCAGCAGTTTTGCCCGAATCAAACAATGCGTGCGCGTAGGTATCCAGCACGGCGGATTCCTTCCCGACCGAGGCGTCCACGGCGGCTTTGGCGAGCTTGGTGGCAAGGGGAAGATCGCGATCCTTGATGTTCGCGTCGGTCAGGATGACCCACGCCCATTGATTCAACGCGCGGACGTTGGTGGTTTTGGTTTCAGAAAGTTCCTTGGTGAACTCAGCGAGCTTGTCGGCATCGCGCTTGCCGGTGACGGCGTAATAATAATTCTCGAACACCTTGCGCAGGTTCAGTGACTCCTTGAATTCAGCGAGACTGAAATCCTTGGGGGCATTCTCTTCGAGCAGCTTTTCGATGCGCGTCTGATTTGTTCCACCCTTGCCGGAACGAATGACGAGCTGATAGTCCCGCATCAGACTTTGGAATTTCACCATCTTGCGGATTTCTTTCGCATCAAACTTCTGGCCGGGTTGGATGCCGCCGAGTTCCGCATCCAAGGCTTCAAGCTCCTTCGCCATCGTGTCGAGTTTGGCTTCGCTCGCGCCGCTGCCCGCAGCTTCGGCGAACGCTTCCAGTTTCTTCATCGCGTCCTGACGTTTCTTGGCGGCTTCAATGTCGAGTTTGCCAGCTAGTAATTGTTCGATGGCTTTGTCCAGATTGTCCATCGGATGACCGTGCCAGACCACGCGGCCTTGTTTATCCACGATGAAGGCGTGTGGGATACCGCCGACGCCAAACGCCTCCATGTAACCCGCGCTGGTTTTTCCGTCGTCATCAATGGCCACGGTGTAATCCATCTTGTCGCCCATCTTCGTGACGAACTTCTTCACCACGTCCGCCTTCTCTGCGCTGACGCCGACGAATAACACGTCCTTGAATTTTTTCTGCATCTCAGTCAGGTGCGGAATGCTGGTGATGCAAGGCGGACACCACGTCGCCCAGAACTCCACCACGACGACCTGCTTGTCTTTCGCGGCGGCGAGGTCCACGGGTTTTCCCTTGGCCCACTCGGCGATCTTCAAAGGCGCGGCGGCCTGGCCGAGTTCACCGGCGAAGCAGGTCATGGCAAAAGCAAACGTGGTGAGAGCGAGGAAAAGTTTTTTCATGTTTGTGATGTGCGGTTGAATCGTGCTGGGTGAGACGCTAGGAATCGAGCGACAGTTCGTCAATCTGCAAAGCACCACACATCACGAGCGAATCCGGCCACATCGGGCGTGATTAAAGTCTAATGCCTTTCGGGAATTCGTTCTTAGAATCCCAAAGGGATTCCATCTTCCAGCCCAGCGGTTGCGAGGAACGAGCTACCCTGGGTGGGCGAACACAAGAATCTTCAACCCCAACGGGGTTGCATCATCCCTTGCGACCCGTAGATTCAACCCCGTCAGGGTTGATGAGGCGCAACGTTTTTTCCCAGGGTAGCTCGTTCCTCGCAACCCTGGGCTAGATGATTCAACCCCGTTTGGGTTGGTGAACGGTGATG
>JANNAO010000346.1:0-3490 GCA_031384405.1 Verrucomicrobiota bacterium
CGGTAAATTTTGAAATCCGAATCCAAGGTGAAGATTGCTGCGTCGCGCTCCTGTTCCGCCATCCGCACCAGACAGGCATCCGCCAGCGACATCGGCACGTTGTGATAGCGGCGCATCAGGTTTGCGATGGCGGGCAGTTCCGCCGCCAGATCGAAGTCCGGTACCACCAGTCCGCGTTCCAAAAGTGCCAGCAGTTGTTCGCCGCCACCGTGAGTTTGTTGCAGGAGAAAAAAAGCTTCGCTCAAGGCTGCGTCGCAAGTTCGCAACGGCCCGTGGAACTGGCGGAACATATCCTCTGCCCAAGTGTGATGCTCATCATCCCGCTTCAGATACGCCACCAACGGCCCGGCATCAGCGATGATGCGCTTATGCGCCATAGCCCTTCAAATGCCGTTTGTTCGCGGCCAGATCGCGCGGCCCGCCGCCCACGCTGCCGCACAAATCCCGGCTGCGCTCAAACAACGACGTGCGACCAGAGGCATGGCCGTTCTTCAAACGCGCCTCCAGCGTTTCGCGCGCGAACCGTTTCGGGCTTTTCCCCAAACGCCGCGCCGCCGCCGCCAGTTGCTCCTTCACCGCGTCAGGCAATTGAATCGTCAATGTGCTCATGCCCGCATCCTACCCGCCACGCATGAAAATGACAAGCCAGCCCATCCTACGCCGCCCCGCCCTGATTCCGGAGCTCCTGCTGGCTTTGGTTTGCGCATTTGTTTGCCCCACCCATATTCAAGCGGCAAACACCCATGCGGCGATGCTCGTTCGTTCTTCCTCGCAGTATTTTTCCGCACCCGATTCGCCATCACTTTCTGTCACCGGAGATTTGACCGTTGAGGCGTGGGTGAAGTTTAGCTCTCTGCCGAACAATGCCGACTATTGCATCGCTGGTAAGAACGGCGGGCAATCGGGAGCGGAAGTAAATTCATACGCCTTTGAGATTCATGATTCTGGCGGGGTGCGCAGCCTCTCCCTTGAAATCTCCAGCAACGGGGCGAACAATGAGGCACTTAGAAAGAATTACAGTTTCGTCCCCGGCGTTTGGTATCACGTTGCCGTTGCGTGGAACGCATCTACCGCGACGGCGGAGTTTTTTGTTAACGGTACGAGCATCGGAACTGCGACGGGTTCCTTTACCTCCATCTTTAACAACAATCGTGAATTCGACATCGGGCGCATCCAGTATAATTTCAGCGTCATTGATACAGGTTCAGCTTATTTCGACGGTAACATTGATGACGTTCGGTTGTGGGGCGCTACTCGAATAGGGCAACAAATACAGGACAACATGTTTAGCGAACTCATTGGCACTGAGGCCAACCTGCGCGGCTACTGGAAACTGAACAACTCTCTTGTTGACGGTTCAGGAAACGCCAACAACCTCGTCAGTAGCAACAGTCCAGTCTTTCAGGATGGCAAAGTTCCATTTTACTCATCAAGTCAACAGTTGGAGTATTGCGCGGATAGCACCACGCGCGCACTTTTCCATCTCGGAGACTCCAGCGATGCATCTCCGAACGGGTTCAACCTCAGCAATTCAAATGGTGTGCAATTTTCCCCGGCTAAGTTTGGCATCGGCGCGGATTTGGGAACCGGAAATACCACGAAGTATCTGTCCACTCCATCTACATTGGGGACAGATGGAGGAGGTGTAACGATGTCTGCGTTCGTAAAACTCAATGCCGAGATTGCCAATGGCACATACTCCTTTCTTTTCCAATCTTCAGGAGGAGGAGGCGCAACTCGAACGCGTTACCAAATAGCTTATGAATACAACGGCGGAAACCGGCGGCTGAGGTTTTCCAGAAACACGCCAGGCAATGGCGGAGCCGATGTTATGTTATATTACCCAATCACTCTCGGAACAGCCGCATTTTACCACCTCGCTGTAACCTATGACGGAACCACTATACGCGGCTATGTAAACGGGATTGAACGGGTGACGGGCCTGGCATCAGGAAATGGGACGATTCTGACCTTTTCACCAGGATTTGCGATTGGAGCGTTTTATGATCCGGCAGGGGCAAACTTTTCCAGCCATGCCAGCGCCCTTTTTGATGAAGTAATGGTTTCGGGGCGCGTGTTTTCCACGGAGGAAATCCTGAAATACTATGGTGGCATTGTCACTGCGCGATTTGCGGCACTGCCGGGTGATGGCGCGGTGTTGAGCATTGGTGGAACATCCTGGACGACCATGCGAAATAGTGCTGCCGGTAATTTTGTATATGTCACCGACAATCTTACCCAAGGCGGGATAGCCGGAAATCGCGGGGATTCAGCAGCCGATTTCGTCGAGCGTGGCTTTTTTCCATTCGACACCGCAGCCTTGCCGGATAGCGGCGTTCAATTGTCACGCGCAGCGCTTAGTGTTTATGTTCCCAATGTTTCTCCGATCTGTCCCTTCTTCGTTACCCCTCAAACTCAGGCTAGTGTGAATACACTCACAGCCACCGACTTTGCGGCAGTTATACTTAACAATTCACCGCAACTAAGCGCACTCCAGTCAACGGTGGTTCTGAATTCGGCGAACAGGTTTGAGTTAAACTCCACCGGTCTCGCCTATATTTCGGCTGCCGGCTTCACCAAGCTCGGCACCCGTAGCACTTATGACGTAAACAACAATGGTGAGAACTTCCCCGAAGAGAATACTGCTGCGACTTTCTCCGAAAGTTCGACCAACAAGCCGTATCTTCTCGTTGAGTATCACGCTCTGCCGGGCGCTTTATTCTCTATCTCCGGGACCATTTCCGGGGCGGGTTTGCCCGAAGGAATCATCCAAGTAAGGGCTGGTTCGACAAGTATGGTGGGATTGATCGCGCCAGGCGCTTACGCCATTGCGCCACTACTTGGAGGCGAAACCTACAACGTAACTGCATTCATTGACGCGAACGCGAACCAGATAAGAGACCCGCTTGAATGGGGCGGAGACTATTCCAGCAACCCGCTGTTGCTCGACGGAGACAAGACGAACATCAATATCACGATAGTCGCCCCGTTGGATTCTGATAACGATGGACTACCTGACGCTTGGGAAGTGGTGAACGGCTTGGTTGTTGGCCTGAACGACGCTGCCCTTGATCTGGATGGCGACGGACTTCTAAATGCCCACGAACTAAGCTTCGGCACAAAGGCGAATGATTCGGATTCCGACGATGACGGGGCAAGTGATGGAGATGAAGTGAAGTTGTGGGGCTCAAACCCCCTTATATCGGACTCTGACAGCGACGGCATCCCGGACGGCTGGGAAATACAGCACGGACTCAACCCGCGTTTCAACGACGCAGCGGATGATCTCGACGGCGATGGCATCTCCAATCTCGCCGAATACAATTGGAACAACACGCACACCAACCAGCTTGATCCCAGGAAGAAGTATTCCGCAGGTACGACATTGAGTGATTTCGCAGCCGTCACCGGATTGGGCACAAACCAGTTTTTCTACGACCGCAACAATCGCCTTATCGGCGCGGAGTTTGATCGCGGCCTGGCGCTTGCC
>JANNAO010000120.1:0-6812 GCA_031384405.1 Verrucomicrobiota bacterium
CGGCTATCTGTTCGCCTGGCCGGGAATGGACGCGACTGCTTTCCTGCACGGCCAGCACGAGCACCGCCCAAAGCTTGCCGAATGGCTGCTGGCAACAACCCGACTCCTTGCTGGCATCGCACTCGTTTGGCTCGCAGCCCACGCAACACTCACGACTCATCCGATAGCGAACGCCTGGCTCGGCATGTTTGGCATCACACTCGTCCTGCACTTCGGGTCGTTTCACCTCGTCGCGCTGGCGTGGCAACGCGCTGGCGTTCCGGCCAAACCATTGATGCAATCGCCCACAACCGCGACCTCACTCGCAACATTCTGGGGCGTCCGCTGGAACACTGCATTCAACAAACTCGTTCACGACCTCGCCTTCCGTCCTGTCGCGAGGCGTGTCGGAACAGCGTGGGCCACGATGGTTGTCTTCGCCATCTCAGGCGTCATCCATGAACTCGCCATCTCGTTCCCGGCTCGTGGCGGCTACGGTTTGCCATTCGGCTACTTCCTTCTGCAAGGTGTCGGAGTTTTGATCGAACGCACTGAAACCGGACGCTCGCTCGGACTCGGTCGCGGCGTGCGCGGCTGGTTGTTCATGTTCGCCTTCACCGCTGCGCCTGCGTATTGGCTCTTTCATCCCACATTCATCCACAACGTCATCCTGCCGATGTTGCAAACCATCGGCTCAACCTGAACCCACCATGAACACAACACTTCTCCTCCAACTCACCTCGTTCACCTACATCGGACTCGCGTGCGCCGGACTGCTGATGCCACGCGTCGTCGGACTGAGCGAAAACATCCGCACGCTGCCAAAGTTCATCCGACAATTGTTCTGGGTCTATTACACGTTCATCGGACTGAGTCTCGTGAGTTTTGGTCTCGGAACATTCTTTCTCGCCGACGAACTCGCATCAGGCACGCCGCTCGCACGAGCCGTCTGCGGATTCCTCGCCGTGTTTTGGACCGTGCGATTCTTTGCCGGGACATTCGTCTTTGATTTGCGTCCCTATCTGACGAACGCGTGGCGACGCGCCGGATTGTTCGCCACCAACCTCGTCTTCACCACCCTGCCCTTCATCTATGGCTGGGCCGCATTGAAAGGAGTCAAACCATGATAGCCATCCATCACGAACGCGGGAATCTCTGGCTGCGATTGAAGATGTTCTTCGCGCTCGGTCAATGTGCTCAACAAATCAAAACCAAGAAAGCAATCACGCCAAAACCCAAACGTCGCTCACACCGCACCACCGCATTTTTTGAACTGCCATGAAACTCGCGCTTCCAACCATGCACGGGATTATTGATCGGCGGATGTTGATCAACTTCCGCGTCAAACCGGAGATCATCACGCCGATGCTGCCTTCGTTCTTTCGGCCAAAGCAGGTGAAAGGCTGGGCCATCGCTGGCATCTGTCTGATCCGGTTGAAAGACATCCGGCCAAAAGGTCTCGGCACAATGTTCGGAGTGTCATCGGAGAACGCCGCGCATCGCATCGCTGTGGAATGGGACGACAATGGCGCGACACGCGAAGGAGTTTTCATCCCGCGGCGCGACACTTCATCCACGCTGCAAAGTCTCGTTGGCGGACGCATCTTCCCTGGTATCCATCACCACGCAGATTTTGCCGTGGATGAAAGCGAGGGCGACTATCGCCTGGAAATGAAGTCGCGCGACGACGCAACCCATGTGCGGCTTCATGCGCGTCAGACAAACAAACTTTCACCCAGATCGCTGTTTGATTCGCTCGACCATGTCTCGGAATTCTTCGCGCGCGGCTCGGCTGGTTATTCAGCCACGGAGAAACCTGACTGTTGCGATGGACTCGAACTGTTCACCGATGGCTGGCAAGTTGAGCCGCTGGATGTCATCTCAGTCGAATCAAGTTTCTTTGATGACCGCGCGAAATTCCCTGCTGGGACAGTTGAATTCGACTGCGCATTGCTGATGCGCAACATCAGTCACGAATGGCGGAGCTTGCCTCAAATGAAAGGAACACCATGAACAAAATCATCCTCGCAGGCGGCAGCGGATTTCTCGGCGGCGAACTTGTAAAACACTTCACCGCGCTCAGTTGGAGCGTCGTCATCATCACGCGTTCACCCAATTCGCGGACGGATGGCGTGCGTGAAATCGCTTGGGACGCGAAGTCGCTCGGAGATTGGATATACGAACTCGAAGGCGCGACGGCTGTGGTGAATCTCACCGGGCGCTCAGTGGACTGTCGTTACAACGCCAAGAACCGTCGCGAGATCATGGACTCGCGCGTTCATTCGACGCGAGTAGTGGGTGAAGCCATTACGCGCTGCAAAACTCCGCCGCGCGTCTGGCTCAACTCCAGCACGGCGACGCTCTATCAACACACATTCAGCAAACCGCATGATGAGTCGAGTCTTGAGATGGATTCGGCAACGGATGCGAAGGATGCGTTCTCGGTGGAAGTGGCGCAGGCTTGGGAGCGGGCGTTGTTTGAAGAGATGGAGGGACGACTCGTCACCTCGTCGCCTACAAAACCAGTGACACGCCGCGTTGCGCTTCGCACTTCGATGGTTCTCGGACTGGGTCGCAACAGTGTGTTCCCCGTGCTGCGACGATTGACCAAGTTCGGTCTCGGTGGGCGTCAGGGCAGCGGGAAACAATTCGTCTCGTGGATTCACATCGAGGATTTCTGTCGCGCCATCGAATGGATCATCGCGCACGACGAGTTGAGCGGCCCGATCAATCAGTGCGCGCCGAATCCGCTGCCGAACGCGGAGATGATGAAACTCTTCCGCGAAGTTTGCCGCGTGCCTATCGGTTTGCCCGCGACGGAATGGATGCTGGAGATCGGCGCGTTCTTTTTGCGCACGGAGACGGAGCTGATCTTCAAGAGCCGCCGCGTCGTGCCGGGGAAATTGGTGGCGAGCGGATTTGAATTTCGGTTTGCGGAGTTCAGAAATGCACTGGTTGACTTAGAGAAAAGGTTGGCCGCGTAGCATCATGAACACTCTGGCCCATGCGACCTGTGAGACCCATACGACTCATTCGGCCCATGAGTCATCTAGCGAAGCCGCCCGCTGCCGAATGCTCTCCATCCGGGGCGAGCCGCTGTTTCTCGCCGACTGGATGCGAGTGCTGATGATTCACTTTGAAGTCAATGCGGCAGAGTTGCAAAAGGTCGTCCCCTACCCGCTCGATCTTCACAACGGGCACGCGTTTGTCAGCCTCGTTGCGTTCACCATGGAGAACATGCGACCGCGTTTCGGCGGGAAACTTGGCGCGTGGTTGTTCAAGCCCATCGCCACGCACGACTTCTTGAACGTGCGGACTTACGTGCGGCACAATGGCGAACCCGGAATCCATTTTCTCACCGAGTGGCTTTCCAGTCGGCTGGCTGTGAAACTCGGCCCGCTCACGTTTGGTCTGCCCTATCGCTTTGGAAAGATTCATTACCATCACGACAATCACGACAACACGATCAGCGGACGCGTGGTCAACCCGATCAATGGCGATGCGTTTGAATATCGCGGCGAGATTGAGGCTGAAGAAAACAAGTTCGCCGCCTGTGAAAACAATTCTTTGGACGAGTGGTTGATGGAGCGATACACGGCGTTCAACTCGGCAGGCGGCACGCGCCGATTCTTCCGCATCTGGCATCCGCCCTGGATTCAAACGAAAGCTCGGATAGAGGTTGGAAACATGTCGCTGTTGAAAAATCCCCTGCCATTTTTCAATCACGCGAAACTTGTGTCAGCAAATTACTCACACGGATCAAATGAGGTCTGGATGGGGCGACCTCACGTCATCTGAAACGAGAATTGAGAAGATTTCAGAACTCGTTGCGAACCCAGTCCCGGAGTGCGCCCGTCATCGGGCGCAGAAATGTGGCGGTTCGAGGCGTTCCCCAAAATTATCAGCCTTGGTTATCAGACGTTGCTGTGCCCGGGGACGGGCACACTCCGCTTAAACAAGCGTTCCAACAAAAGGACGCTCACGTCTCTTTGTTATTTCCCGGCCCGAACGGCAGCTTGATGCGCTCCGTGATGAAGCTAAGGATGCCCTTCTTCTTCGGTTTGTCCGCGACGATCAATTCCACCGGATGACTGCACAGCACGCAGAGCTTGAGAGTTTTTCCACCTTTACGCCGGAGACGTTTCACGCAGGCATCGCACTGGACGGCAAAACAGAACGTGCAACGATGCGTGACTTTAGATTCCGTATGCCTTGAACAAAGCATCTCGCCGCCGGGCAACACCACGGGCGGCGCGGGCGGCATCGGGCGTTCGATCTCAGGAATAGAAATTTTGACGTCAATGGATTCGACCACCAACTCCACATCGCCCAACCGCACGGTTTGTCCGGGTTGCAACACCGCCTGCTTCACGCGCTCGCCATCCACAAACGTCCCGTTCGTCGAATCCAGGTCGTGCAAAAGAATTCCATCGGCTGAAAGAACGATGTCGCAGTGATAGGAAGAAATCGTGGAGTGATTGATGGGAAAGTGGCACTCCGGGTCACGACCAAAATGATTCACGCCAAGGTTTAACTCGATCACCTCTGGTTCGCCCGCACCGTGTTTGTTGAGTAATCTGGCCATATTCCCTTTAGCTGAAGCGCAAAACGATTATCAGCCCGCTCTCCGGGTGTCCAAACATTTTCCGAAGTTTTCGCCCTGCGCGGGCGCACCTTGACACTGCCCCCGGAGCGCGGCTGTGTCGAAGACCAGCCGCAGCAGTGTGATAACGGTGGGACATTGGATTGGCTGGAGACCCCAGTGCTTTCCTACCCGCTGCGGCTGGTCGAGGACGACAGAGCCGCGCTCCTGGATTTTCAGACTGGCGCTCAAATGTTGTCGCCCATCGTCGGTGGCGGAGTGTACCGAGCCTCCAACTCTGGTGTAAGCGTCGCATCCTCACTTGCCAGCACGCGATAGTTTTTAATCTGGAACGAAACCTCGCGTCCGTCTTCGAGGCCGAGTTGCGCGTATTCTTCCTTCGTCATACGGCTGCGGATGATGAGGCCGCTCGGCAACTCCAGTTCCAGTCGCAGAAGGATGCCGAGAAAGAAGGTGTGCCGCAGCACGGCGCGATAGGGCAGCAGGCTCAGGTCGTTGGAGACCTGAACCGAGTAGGGACGAAAACCGATGCGTAATCGCGATCCATCCGCATGGCCATCAGCAGAAAATTGAACTTCGTTGATTCGCGCCACGCCACCGCGCACTTCTGTTTCCAGCACGTTCATCACGCCGACGAAGCGCGCCACGAACTCGTTCGCCGGTTGCTCATAGACTTCGCGCGGCGTGCCGATCTGTTCGAGGTTGCCCTTCGAGAAGATGACGATGCGATTTGAAACCTCCATCGCCTCCTCCTGATCGTGTGTGACGAAAATCGTCGTCACGTTCAAATCGTGATGCAAGGTCACCAGCCACTCGCGCAACTCCTGGCGGATCTTCGCATCCACTGCGCCGAACGGTTCGTCGAGCAACAGCACGCTCGGCTTCGGCGCGAGCGAACGGGCGATGGCTACACGCTGACGTTGTCCGCCGGAGAGTTGATGCGGAAAGCGCTTCTCCAATCCGCTCAAGCCGAACAGCCCGATCAACTCTGCCACGCGCGCCTCAATGTCCGCCTTCTTCCACTTCTTGATCGTGAGACCGAACGCGATGTTCTTCGCCACGCTCATGTTCTTGAACAACGCGTAACTCTGGAACACGAAACCGATATTGCGCTGCTGCACGGAGACGTCGTTCACGCGCTGACCGCGAATGAAAATGTCGCCCTCGGTCGGCAACTCCAGACCCGCGATCATCCGCAACACCGTCGTCTTGCCGCCGCCGCTCGGTCCGAGTAGGCCGACCAGTTCGCCGTCGTTGACGGAGAAGTTCACGTTGTTGACAGCGGTGACTTCGCCGAATTTTTTTGAAATGTTCTTCAGCTCAATGCTCATTCGCTTTTGGCTTTCACGATAAATTGTGTTTCACCCATCTCTGAAACGCTTGCTTGTTGCGCTAGTTCAAACTCCCGGTGCTGTCGCCACTCTAAGTAAGTTTTGAATGCGAGCGTCACCAATGCCAGCAGTGCCAGCAAGCTCGCCACAGCAAACGCTGCCGGCCCTTGATACTCATAGTTCAAACTTTCCACACGCAACGGCATCGTCTGCGTTCGCCCGGCGATGTTGCTGCTCACCACGCTCACGGCGCCGTATTCGCCCATCGCACGGGCGTTGCACAGAATCACGCCATAGATCAGTCCCCACTTCACACTCGGCAACGTGACGTGCCAGAACGTCTGCCAGCCATTCGCGCCGAGCGTGAGCGCGGCCTGCTCCTGATCCGTGCCCGTCGCCTGCATGATGGGGATCAATTCGCGGGCGACAAACGGGAACGTGATGAACACCGTCGCCAACACGATTCCCGGCACGGCATAGACGATTCTCAAATCGTGCTCGCGCAACCATTCGCCGAAAAATCCTTGCAGGCCAAATAGCACGATAAACATGAGTCCCGCCACGATGGGCGAAATCGAAAACGGCAGATCAATGAGCGTGATGAGCAGAGCTTTTCCACGAAACTCGAACTTGGCGATGGCCCAAGCCGCTGCGAGTCCGAAGAACACATTCAGCGGAACGCAAAACAAGGTGATGATCAATGTGAGTTTGATGGCCGCCCATGAATCGGGATTCGTCAGCGCGTTCCAATAGACATCCCAGCCCTTGCTGAACGCCTGTGCGAACACGTTCACCAGCGGCAGCAACAGGAACACCGCGCAGAAAATCATGGCGATGCTGATGAGCGTCCACTTCGCGAGCGGCGATTCCTCCGTGCCGCGCTGGGATTTGGCGCGACC